>NZ_JBCEWQ010000167.1:0-18201 GCF_038448545.1 Streptomyces sp. CLV115 | reverse complement strand
GCCGCCGGCCTCCTCGGCAACCCCGGCCAGGCCAACTACGCCGCCGCCAACACCTTCCTCGACGCCCTCGCCCACCACCGCCACACCCAAGGACTCCCCGCCACCTCCATCGCCTGGGGACTGTGGGGCGAGGCGAGCAACATGACGGGGCACCTCGACGACACGGCGCTGAGCCGGCTGTCCCGTACCGGTGTGGTGGCGCTCTCCTCGCAGGAGGGGCTCGCGCTGTTCGACGAGGCCCTCGGGCTGCGCCGGCCCTTGTCGGTGGCCATGGGCATGAACCTCGCGGCGCTGGGCGAGCGGGCCCGGTCGGGTTTGCTGGAGCCGCTGTTCAGCGGTCTCGTCCGGCAACGGCCCGAGGGGCCGGCGGCGCGAGCCACGAACGGTCCGGGGCGCTCCACCCCATCCGGCGTCCCGCTCGTCGAGCGCCTGGCGCCGCTGTCGTCCGAGGAGCGGCGCAGCCTCCTGGCGCATCTCGTGCGCGAGAACGTCGCCGCGGTGCTCGGGCACGCCACGGGGGACAACATCGGTCTCGAACAGCCGTTCAAGACGCTCGGCTTCGACTCGCTGTCCGCCGTCGAACTCCGCAACCGGCTCGGCACCACAACCGGCCACCGGCTCTCACCGACCCTCGTCTTCGACCACCCCACGCCCAACGCGCTGGTCGAGCACCTCAACGAGCTGCTCGCCCCGCCGGAGGCGGACGTGTTCGGGCGGCTGCTTTCGGAACTCGACCTGCTGCAGAGCGGTTCGGGTGCCGCCGAGGCGTCCCCGGCCGCGGTGGGCAAGATCGTGACCCGTCTCCAGGACTTCCTGCTGAGTCTGGAGGAGGGCAGGTCCGATCCGCAGGCGTCCGAAGGGCCGAGTGCCGAGCGCATCTCGGCGGCCACCGACGACGAGATCTTCGACCTCATCGACAACGAGCTCGGGATCGCCTGAATCAGGCTCCTCCCGTGCTGACCCCGGCCATGATGGATCCGGTTTTCCCAAACCTCTCACCCCTAGGAACAGGTTATGTCCGATCCCGTCATCATCTCGGGCGGCGGGCCCGCCGGGCTCATGCTCGCCCACGAACTGGGCCTGTGGGGCGTCGAATCGATCGTGCTGGAGCGGCATGCCACGCGCGACGGCGGCCGTTCCGTCGGCCAGGCCCTGAACACGACTGCGGCCGAACTCCTCGATCAGCGTGGGCTGTTGAACGGGATACGCGAGCACACCGCGCCCTCGCAGGGCACGCACTTCTCGCTGTTGTGGCTGGACAGCACTCCGCTGGAGGACCGGCACCTGCCCGCGCTGCTGCTCGGGCAGGAGTACATGGAGCGGGAGTTGGAGCGCCGGGCGGTCAAGCTGGGTACGGATCTGCGCCCCGGTCACGAGCTGACGGGGTTCACGCAGGACGAGTCGGGTGTCACGGTCACCGTTCGGTCCGACAGCGGCGAGTACCGGCTGCGCGGCAGTTATCTGATCGGGGCCGACGGCGAGAACAGTGCGGTGCGTGAGCTGGCGGGGATCGGCTTCCCCGGTTCCAGCCAGCCCAATTGCGGTCTGGTGGCCGATGTGGAAATCGATTTCGGTGAGCTGGAGGAGATCCACCGCGGTGCCCGGTTCTGTCCGGTCGGCGGTCTGTACTCGTCGGTGCCCGTCGAACCGGGGGTGACCCGGGTGATCACCGCCGAGTTCGACACCGATCTGCCGGGCGCTTCGGTGGCGCCCACGGCCTCGGAGCTGCGGGCGGGCGTGGAGCGGCTCAACGAGCGGCCGTTCCCCGATGTGCCCGTGCGCTGGATCCGCAGGTACGGTGGCCCGTCCCGGGTCGCCGACCGTTTCCAGGACGAGCGTGTCCTCCTGGTCGGGGACTCGGCGCACACCTTCTATCCCCTGGCCGGTCTGCGGATCAACCTGTGTCTTCAGGACGCCGTGAATCTCGGGTGGAAGCTCGCGGGCGACCTGCTCGGCTGGGCGCCGCCCGAGCTGCTCGACACGTACACGGCCGAGCGACGGCCGGCGGCGGTGCGCGCGGCCTCCGCCACGGACACCCAGCTGGCCCTGGTCCACCCGGTGAAGCGGGTGGCCCCGGTGCGGGAGCTGGTGGCGACGCTGCTGAAGTTCCCCGACGTCAACCGCTATCTGCTGGAGCTGTCCACCGGTCTGGACGTCAGCTACGCGCCGCCCGGTGCGGCTGCGCCGCTGGGCCGTCGGCTGCCGCATGTCGCACTGACCCTGCCGGACGGCGCCGGCAGTGTCCCCGGGGTGCAGCACCACGGGCGCGGTGTGTTCTTCGACCTGACCGGTGGTCACCCCGTCGCCGACAGGCTGGCGCCCTGGTCGGACCGGGTCGAGGTGGTGGCGGCCGAGCCGGTGGCGGACATCGACGCGCGTGCCGTCCTGCTGCGTCCCGACGGGCATGTGGCGTGGGCGGGCGAGCCGGACGGCGAGTCGCTGGTGGGCGCTCTGAAGCAGTGGTTCGGTCCGCCGTACCGGTCCTGTTCTCGTCATGAACGGGATGACCAACCACACCGGCTCGACGTGGACAGTCGCATCCGACACACGACACAGATACTTCTGGAGAGAGTCGCGAGTTGCGAGAAATGGCATCAGTGCACGGGGCGGGGCGGTCCACAGGCCGTGAGGGCTGCGGACCGTCGAGCGGGCCAGGTTGAGAGATCGCGTGGACAGGTGCTCCGCGGCGACGAGCTTCCCGTGCCCAGGTAGCTCTGCAGAACGGGCCTATGAGTGAAGAGATGAGACGTCAGGCAGGTGTCCGAGCCGGGCGTCTACGCCCTGGTAGCGTTCACGGCATGTCTGCTGCTTCGTGTGCGGCCGCTTGCGCCGCAGTGACCAGGACGCCCCGCTAGCGGCGGGACGTTCGACTCACACACTCCTCCTGGACGTCCAGCCGCTTCGTGATCAGACCGGAGCGGCACATTTGTGCTGCTCAGAACTTCTTCTGAGCGATGGAGCACCTGATGCTTCCAGGCATCCTTTCTTCCCGCGGGCACAGCCCGTCCCCGGCACGCGCATGGCTGGTGCTGTGCGCGTTGTCCATGCTGCAGTTCTTCATTGCGGTCGACGTGACCGTGGTCAACATCGCCCTGCCCTCGATCGGCGCCGACTTCGACATCGACGGGCACTCCCTGACTTGGGTTGTGGTCGGGTACACGGTCGCCGGTGGTGGGCTGCTGATGCTCGGTGGCCGGCTGGGCGACCTGCTCGGGCGGCGGCGCGTGCTGCTGCTCGGCACCGGCCTGTTCGGCGCCGCGTCGCTGCTGGCGGGCCTGGCCCCCACGTTTTCCCTGCTGGTGGTCGCGCGCCTGTTGCAGGGCGCCGGTGAGGCCATCGCGCTGCCCGCCGCAATGGCCACCATCGTCCTGATGATCCCCGAAGGTCCGCGCCGGTCCCGGGCCCTGAGCGTGTGGGCGGCGGTGGCCGGCTGCGGTCTCGTGCTCGGATTCGTCCTGTCCGGAATCGTCACCGCCCACCTGGGGTGGCGGTGGATCTTCCTGGTCTCGGTTCCGTTCGTCCTGGTCGTACTGCTGGCCACTGTCTTCCTGGTCGAGGGAAACAGGCCGGTGGCAAAAGACGCCCCGCGGCTGGACCTTCACGGCGCGCTGTTGCTGACCGCTTGCCCGCTGCTGTTCATCCTCGGCGTGGTCGAGGCCGGCGAACCCGGAACGCCCGCATGGGTGGCCCTGGGGGCGCTGGGCGGGGCGGTGGCCGCCGGGACCGGGTTCGTGCGGGTGGAGGCACGCTCACGCAACCCGCTGCTGCCGCTGCGCTTCTTCGCCAACCGCACGCGTGTGGCGGCCAACCTGGCCACGATGCTGTTGAGCGGGGGGTTGTCGACCTCGTTTCTGCTGTTCACCTTCTATCTGCAGGACCGGTTGGGCATCGGCCCGTTGGGCGCGGGTCTGACGATGCTGCCACTGGCAGTCTCGCTGATCGTGTTCTCCATGCTCGCGCCTCGTCTGCTGGGCCGCTGGGGAGCACGCGCGTGTGTGCTTGCCGGCATCGGGTTCACCGCGGCCGCGATGGCCGCTGTCGCAGCCGTCGCGGCCCTGCGGGCAGGCGGCATGGCGATGATCCCGGCCATGCTCCTGATCGCGGCCGGGATGGGGTTCGGCATCGTGGGGCTCCAGTACCTCGCGGTCAGCGGCGTCACCGAGGACGACGCCGGGACCGCCTCGGGCATCCAGCGCGCGGCTGACCAACTGGGCGGTGCGACCGGGGTGGCAATCTGCGTCGGGATCGGGTTCGCCCCGTCCTTGCACTCCTTCGACCCGTTCCTGGTGGCCACCCTGCTGGCCGTCATGGGGCTCGTGACCGGCGCGGTCGTGGCCTGGCGCATGCCCGCGCCCGCTCTCGCAGCGGACCTGCAGGAACAGGCCGGGTGACCTTCACCCCGGCGGGACGAGTGGATCGCCAATGGCCTCTTCGAGCGGCTGCACCGGCTGGCGCGCTCAAGGCATATGACGAGGCCGTCGGCCTCGACCTTGAGAACCTCGTGGTGGGTGGTTGCATCGTGAAAGCCCCTGGCGGTGGCCAGAACACCGGGCGCAGCCCGGTGGACCGAGGCAAGAGCGGTCTGAGGCGTTCGGTACTGGTCGACGGCGGGGGCTTGCCGCTGGGGTGGGTCCTGGCCGGCGCGAACCGCAACGACTCCCCGCTGCTACGCCCCACCCTGGAGACCCTGCGCCTTTCATCGTGATCCGCAGGCTGCTACGCCGGGCCTGGACGGCCTACCGGTGGGATGCCCGCCCTGCCCGACGACCCTGACCCATCCCGCGCGAATTCCAAGGTCAGCCGGCTTGGGCGGAATCGAGATGGCGGGTGTCACCGAGGCTGACGACTTGGCGGTTGTGGAAGAAGTCGTCTTCGCGGAGCGTGGTGATGCTGCCGGAGGGAGCCCGGAAACTGGCATAGCCGGCCGACTCGATCGGCATCTTGATCCAGGACGCCACGATGCATGTCAGGGAGCCGCCATGCGTCACGATGATCTGCTGTTCGGAAGGACTCTGCAAGATCTCGTCCATGGCAGCGTAGATACGCCGCGCCCATGTCGCCTTGGTCTCTGCGCCTTCCACGCCTTCGTCGTGGTCCATCCGCTCCCCGACAGCCGGCGGTGGGACGAAGCGCTGGTCCAGCCAATCCTGCGGCTTTCCCTCCGCCTCACCGTAGGACTTCTCCCGCAACCTGTGATCCACGATCGGTTTCACCCCGAACAGTTCAGCCACCTCATCGGCCGTCCGCAGGGTGCGCTGCAGATCCGAGGAGAACAGCTCCACCTCGGTTCCGTGCGGGATCTGGGCCCGCAGTGCTTGGGCGATGGAGACCGCCGCACGGACGCCGGCGGGAGTCAGCTGCGAGTCATGCCATCCTCCGACGACTCTCTCGACGTGGTGCGTGGCCTCGGGATGGGTGATGACGTAAAGCGTGCGCATCAGCGTGTGCCTCCTGTGGGTAGCGTCCTGCGTGATTGCAGTCCGCAACTATGGAGGCGACTGCTCAGAACCATCAAGCGGGTTCTCCTGCCGGGCTCGGGTGCCGGCGAGGCGGTAGGAGTCGGTGCCGGTCCCGATGACGGTGCCGTTGAAGGTGAGGCGGTCGACGATGGCCTCGCAGGGACGGGAGTCCGTGAACGTCCTGGTCCAGCCACCAAATGACTCGCGGGTCGGGGGCGAGACGCCGTGCACCGTTTCCGATGCCGGCTTTGCCGTCCCCGCCCGCCGAACCCGCCGTGCGAGTTGGCCCCGGGTGCGAGCGGCACGGCGAGCCCGGCTGGGCTTCGCAAACCCCACCTGCCCCGGGGCCGGCGGCTCGGTGCGGCCGTTACGGCGCCGGGTCACCACCGCCGCCGCCAGCCGATCCCGCGACAGCTTCGACGGACATGGAGAGCAGAACTGTTGCCGGATGGTTGCTCAGGGCTACCCGCCACCTGGCCGTAGCCGTACGAGAACAGGGCCGTACCGCTGGGTCGTTGTTCCGCCGGTCCGGCCAGGGGGGTGCGGTCAGGCCAGCCGGCGGGACCAGTTCGCCACGGTGGGGTCCGCGGCCAGGTCCTTGAAGGAGACCCGGCGGCCGGCCCGTCGCCAGCCGTTGACCAGCTGCATGATGTGCATGGACTTCAGCCCGAGGGCAATGAGGTTCACGTCGTCGGCGATGGCATCGGCGTCGATGCCGATGAGCTGTGCGACGGTGTCCTTGATCTGCTGCGGGGTGGGGGCGGCGGCCGGGGCGCCGACGGTGCCGGTGGTGGAAGGGTTCATGGCGGGTGCCTCTTCTCGTACGGTCTACGGGGTTCGCGGGATCCGCGGGATCTCTGCGGGGTCCACAGGAACCTGTGCGGCCCACGGGGTCTACAGGACCTACGGGATCTCGATGATCTCCAGGACGGCCGAGCCGACCTCCATGCCCACGGCCGCGGCGAGCAGCAGTACGTGGTCGCCCGCCTTGAGCTCTCCCGAGGTCAGCAGGTGGTCGAGGCCGACGATCTGGTCGGTGCCGCCGGAGTGGCCCGTGCGGCGGTTGAACTCCCAGGTGCCGCGCGAACTCTCGATGCCCAGCGGGGCGAGGAACCCGTTCTCGACCTGCTCCCAGGCCACTCCGCTGTGGGCGACCCTGGTGATGTCGTCCATGGTCAGCCCGGCCTCGCCGAGGGTGGCGTCGACGGTCTCGTTGACGATGTCGCCGAGGTGGAACACGGGCGGGACCACTCCCTTGGCCCACTGCTCGCGGAGGTGGTCGGTGCGCGCCTCCAGGTCGAGTCCCTTGCCCAGGGTGACGCTCGGCGGGAAGAGCGGGTCTCCCCCGCGGTGCAGCAGCTCCGCCTCCGGGATGGAGACGGAACCCACCGACAGGAGCCGGGCGAAGCCGCCCCGCTTGGAGAGCACCACGGCCGAACCGGCGTCGGCCAGGATGTAGTTGGAGCTGACGGTCCAGCGGTCGACGTTGGGCGTGGAGAAGTTGTCGCCGGCGGTCACGAGCACGGCGGTGGAGTCGCGGTCGGCCATCAGCAGGTTGGCGGCGAACCGCAGCGACGTCACCATGCCGAGGCAGCCCTGGCGCAGCTCCAGGGCGGGGATCGGCCGGTCCAGGGTGTTGTGGAGGATGTAGTGGGGGGCGGACCAGATGTCGGGGCCCTGGTGGAACACCGGTGTGTGGATGAGGACGTCGATGTCCTCGGGCCGGTGTCCGGAGCGCTTCATCGCGTCCCGTGCGGCGCTGACGGCCATGTCGGGTGCCGGTGTGTCGCCGCCCACGGCCACCGAGATCATGCCGCTGGACTCGCGCAGGGCGGGGTCGTACCACCCGCGTTCGACGGCCTCGTCGATCGTGACCCGCTCCGGGACGAACGTACCGATCCCGGCGAGGAAGACGTTGTCCACTCTCATCTTGCGACGCCCTCTTTCCACAGAACCAAATGAAGGTCGGGCCACCCTCGCACCGGGTGCTTGCGCAGCACTTTCGCGGCGCTTGCAGGGGGATTCGCGGCAGGCGGACCGGCAGGCGGTTTAAGACACCTTTAGCCCGGTTGCCTAGCGTTCCCCTCGGGAATGTCAGTCACCTCACCATGCCGACCCGAGGAGCACGACCGTGACAGAGGTTCAAGAGCTCGCCCGTCTTCCCTTCCCTCGTGATCCGGACGACGTGAACGGCATCGCGCCCACGTTCCGCGCCCTGCGGTCCGAGTCTCCGGTGGTCAGGGTCGGCACGTCCGCCGGTGACGAGGGGTGGCTGGTCACCCGTTACGGCGAGGTGAAGCAGCTCCTCAACGATCCGCGTCTGGGGCGCTCGCACGCCCATCCGGAGCGGGCGGCGCGCGTCGCCAACGCTGCCGTTCTCACCGGTCCGCTGGGCAAGCCCGAGGAGGAGGTGGCCACGCGCACCCGCTTCCGCCGGCTGCTCTCCCCGGCCTTCTCCGCCCGCCGGGTGGCGCGTCTGAAGACCGGTGTCGAGGAGCTGGTGGGCCAGCTGTACGACGGTCTTGAGTCGGGCCCGAACCCCGGGAACTTCCACGAGGCCCTTTCCTTCCCGCTGCCCGTTCTGGTGATCTGCCAGCTGCTCGGTGTTCCGGGTGAGGACCGTGAGGAGTTCCGCCGGCTCTCGGCGGGCTCGACCAGCCTGGACGACGTGGAGGCCGCCAAGGCGGCCTGGGCCGAGCTGAACGACTACATGTACCGGCTGATCGACGTGAAGCGGAAGAACCCCGCCGAGGACGTCTTCTCCGACCTGGTCGCGGCGCAGGAGAAGGAGGGCCTGGAGGACGCCGAGATCGCCCGGATGGCCTCCGGGATCCTCTTCGCCGGCCACGAGACGACGGTGACCCGGCTCGACCTGGGCACGCTGCTGCTGCTCACCCACCCCGAGCAGCGCGCGAAGCTCCAGGCCGATCCCCGGGGGCACATCCAGTCGGCGGTCGAGGAGATCCTGCGGATGGCCGCGCCGTCCACCCAGGACGTGCTGCCGCGGTACGCGCACGAGGACATCCAGGTCGGCGACCTCACCATTCCCGAGGGCGACCTGGTGCTGCTGGCCTTCACGGCCACCAACCGGGATCCGGACATCTTCTCGGACCCGAACTATTTCGACATCACCCGGGACAGCACCCAGCACCTGGCGTTCGGGCACGGTCCGCGTTTCTGCCTCGGCTCGGGCCTGGCCCGCCTGGAGCTCCAGATCGTGTTCTCGACGCTGTTCGAGCGGTTCCCGAACCTCCAGCTCGCCACGGAGCTCGACGAGCTGCAGTTCAGGGACAACACACTGACCGGTGGCCTTTCCGCTCTGCACGTGCGCTGGTAGCGCCGCACTTCCGGGAACAGCACTGTGCGCGGTACCCCTGCGGAGGGGTACCGCGCACAGTGCTGTTCCCGGGCGGCGGGCCCGGAGGCCGCCGGCGTCGGGTCAGCGGCTGGGCTCCGGCTCCGTTCTGGCCGGTGCGGCGGCCTCGGCCACCGCGGCCTTCTTCTTCATGTGGTTGTGGGCCGTGGTGCACAGCAGCGCGGCCAGGGCGATGGCACAGAGCGGCAGCACGAGGGAGGAGTCCATCGTGGTCACGAAGCCGTGGTCGTAGACGTCTCCCGCCAGCTTGCCGAGCGTTCCCGCCGCCTGCCCGGGCAGGTCGGACGCCAGCTCCTTGAGCGCCGCCGCGTCGGGGGCGTCGCCGTGCGAGAAGGCGTCGACGAAGCCGGCCCGGGATCCTGCGGGCAGTTCGTCGGCGCGGGCGGCCGCCTCGGAGTGCAGGTTCGAGGCGAGGCTGCTCTGCAGTACGGCGCCCACGACCGAGGCGCCCAGGACCGAACCGACCTGCCGGAACGTGTTGTTGACGCCGGAGGCCGCGCCGGCGAGCTGCCGGGGCACGTTGCGCATCGCCTCGGTCGCCATCGGTGCGAGCAGGCAGCCGGTGCCGAGGCCGAGGACGGCCATCGGTGCGGTGAAGGTGTACCAGTGGCTGTCGGTCGCGGCGAGCGTCATCACCAGGGCGATGCCGCAGCCGTACACGACCAGTCCGAACAGCAGGACGTTCTTGCCGCCGATGCGGTCGGACATGCGGCCCGCGAAGGGCGCCGTGCACATGGACATCACGGGGGACGCCGCGAGGGTGAGGCCCGCCTGGAGCGCGCTCATGCCGAGCACGGACTGCAGATAGATGTTCATCGGCAGCACGAGGCCCAGCAGCGCCATCGAGATCAGGGCCACGATGGTGGTCATGACGGTGAAGTTGCGGTCACGGAACAGGGCGAAGGGCACCAGCGGCTCGTCGTCCTGCTTGCGCCGCTGGTAGAGCACGAACACCCCGATGAGTGCCACGCCCGCGATGATCAGTGCGACGATGCCGGCGTTCCAGTCGTAGCGTTCGCCCTCCTGCAGGCCGAAGGACAGGCAGAACAGCGCGGCCGTGACGATGAGGACGCCCAGGACGTCGAATTTGTGCGCGCGGGCCGGCCGGATGTCGGGCACCCACAGGAACGTCAGCGCGATGACCGCCAGGCCGATCGGTACGTTGATGAAGAAGATCCAGCGCCAGCCGATCGTGCTCACGATCAGGCCGCCCAGGGTGGGGCCGGAGAGGGTCGCGACGCCTGCGATCGATCCCCACACGCCCATGGCGGTGCCGCGCCGGTCGGCCGGGAACACCGCCATGATCAGGACCATGGTCTGGGGCACCATCATCGCCGCCCCGAGTCCCTGGACCGCGCGCGTGGCGATCAGCAGGCCGGGGGTTCCGGCGAGGCCGCAGGCGATGCTGGCCAGGGTGAACAGTGAGACACCGGCGACGAACAGGGTCCGTGGTCCGCGGAGGTCACCGAGCCTGCCGAAGGTGATCAGCGTGACGGCGAGCACCAGCGCGTAGGCGCTGACGACCCACAGTGCCTCGTCGAGTGACGAGCCGAGCCGGTCCATCATGTCGGGGATCGCGATGTTCACGATGGTCAGGTCCAGCAGTGTCATGAAGAACCCGAGACCCAGCGTCACGAGGACTGCCCATGGGTTCCCGCGTAAATTCCTCACGGATGACTCCTTGTCCGTACACCTGTGGTGCACATTGCTTTCTGGAACATTGCTGAGAGATCGCCCGGCGCCCGCGTGTGCGGGCTCACTCGGCTCCGGTGGCCCGGAGCTCGTCGTCGAGGGCTGAGAAGAGTTCGTCGTCCGTGGCCGAGTCGAGGTCCGGCACGTCGTCGGACACCAGATGCCGGTGCGCGCCCTGCCATCTGCGCAGCAGCTCGCCGAGCCGTCCGTCGACCCGTTCGTACTCCTCGGTCCCGGCTCCGGTGGCCCCGGTGAGAGCGGCCTCCAGGTGGTCCAGGGCCTCGGCGAGCGATGCCGGGCCTGCGGTGTCGTCCGGGACGAGTCGTCCGAGCAGTTCCGCGGCGAGCGCCGTGGCGGTCGGGTGGTCGAAGGGGAGTGTGGCGGTCAGCCGCAGTCCGGTCGCGGCCGACAGCCGGTCGCGCAGTTCGACCGCGGTGAGGGAATCGAAGCCCAGCTCCTGGAAGCTGCGTTCGCTGTCGATGCGCCGGGTGTCGGTGTGGCCGAGTACGCCCGCGACCTGGGTGCGTACCAGTTCCAGTACGGTGTCGGCGCGCTCGTCGGGAGCCATTCCCGTCAGCCGGTCCAGCAGGGGTTTTGCGCTGCTGCCGGTGCCGCCGGAGGCGGTGGAGCGGCGCGCGGGGACACGGACCAACGCACGGAGCAGGGCGGGCAGTTGGCCTGCCGCGGCCTGGGTGCGCAGGGCTGCGGCGTCGAGCTGTACGGGTACGAGCAGTCCTTCGGAAGCGGGCAGGGCGGTGTCCAGGAGCGCGAGGCCGTGGTCACCGGCCATCGGTGCGATGCCGGTGCGGGCGAGGCGGGCCCGGTCGGCGGCCGCGAGTTCCTCGGCCATGCCGGCGTCGTTGCCCCACAGTCCCCAGCCCAGGGAAAGCGCGGGCAGGTTGTCGGCCCGCCGGTGCAGGGCGAGCGCGTCGAGGAAGGCGTTGGCCGCCGCGTAGTTGGCCTGTCCCGGGGTGCCGAGGGGTGCGGCGATCGAGGAGAAGAGCACGAACGCCGACAGGTCCAGGTCGCGGGTGAGCTCGTGGAGGTTCCAGGCGGCGTCCGCCTTGGGGCGCAGCACTGTGTCGAAGCGCTCCGGCGTCAGCCCGGTGAGGACCGCGTCGTCGAGCACTCCCGCCGTGTGGACGACCGCGGTCAGCGGGTGCGCGGCCTCGACGGTCCCCAGGAGGTCCGCGAGGGCTTCGCGGTCCGCGACGTCGCACGCGGCGAAGACGGGTGATGCCCCCGATGCGGCCAGTTCGGCGCCCAGTTCGCGGGCGCCGGGGGCGTCCTCGCCCCGTCGGCTGACCAGCAGCAGGTGCCGTACGCCGTGTTCGGCGACCAGGTGCCGGGCGACGAGGCCGCCGAGGAAGCCGGTGGCTCCGGTGATCAGGACCGTGCCGTCCGGGGTGAACCGCGGTCGCGGGTCCTGGTCCGGGTCGGGTGTCCGCGCCACCAGGCGCGGAACGTACGCGACGCCTTCGCGCAGCCCGATCTGCGGCTCGCCCTGTGCGAGGGCCGCGGTCACCGTCCCGGCCACGGCGCGTGCCGAGGCGTCGGTGCCGTCCATGTCGAGGACGACGATGCGGCCGGGGTTCTCCGACTGGGCGGAGCGCAGCAGGCCGGTGACGGCGGCTGCGACGGGGTCCGGTGCCTCGCCCGCCCGGACGGCCGCGGCCTGCCTGGTGAGCAGCACGAGGCGGGTGTCGGCGAGGGCCTCGCGGTCGAGCCAGGTGTGCAGCAGCGCCAGGATGTCGGCGATGGCGGCGCGTGCCGTGGCGGGCGGGTTCGTGCCGGGTGTCCCGGGCCGGCCGATCGCGTCGAGGACCACGATGCCGGGCGGTGCGGTGGCCGGGTCGGTGAGTGTCGCGAGGGTTTCGACCGGGATGTGGCGCGCTGTGTGTGCCATCGCGGGGGCGGCCAGTTCGGACCGGTCTTCGAGTACCGCCCAGCGTCCTTCGTGGAGCGGGCCGTCGGCCGCGGCCAGTTCGGTCCAGGTGATGTGCAGGAGTCCGCCGTCCGCTGCGGTCGTCGTGCCCGGGGCGCTCAGCCGGCCGCCGGGCAGTGCCCGGACGGCCAGGGTCTCGACACGGGCCACCGGTGCCCCTTCGGGGTCGGCGATGTCGAGGCGGACGGCACCGGCGGTCGCCGCCGGCCGGATGCGTACGCGTACGGCGGTGGCTCCGGTCGCGTGCAGGGTGACGCCGCTCCACAGGAACGGGATGTGGATGCGGTCCTCGTCGTCGGTCCCCTCCGTCTCCTCCGGGTCCGGGTGGCCGGGGCCGCCCAGTGCCAGCGGGCGCAGGGTGGAGTCGAGGAGAGCCGGGTGGATGCCGTAGCCGTCCGGTGCGGCGAAGTCGCCTTCCGGCAGCCGTACGTCGAGGTACAGCTCATCGCCGAGGCGCCAGGCCGCGTGCAGTCCCCGGAAGGCGGGGCCGTAGGAGAGGCCGGCGGTGACGAGGCGGTCGTGGAGTGCCTCCACGTCGACGGCCGCGGCGCCGGGTGGCGGCCAGGCCCCGCCGAGTGCGGTGTCCACGGCCGCGCCGTCCGGGGTTCCGGCGCCGAGCGTCCCGGTCACATGCCGGACCCAGGGCGCGTTCTCGTCGCCCGTGGCCCCGGTCTCCGGCCTGGTGTACACGCCGAAGGGGTGGCGGCCGGCGTCGTCGGCGGCGCCGACGGTCACCTGGACGCGCAGTGCGCCGCGCTCCGGAAGCACCAGCGGGGCTTCCATCGTGAGGTCCTCGACGGCGGTGCAGCCGACCCGGTCGCCGGCCCAGATCGCGAGGTCGGCCAGTGCGGAGCCGGGCAGTACCACGGCACCCGCCACGACGTGGTCGCCGAGCCAGGGGTGTTCGTCGAGCGAGAGCCTGCCGGTGCCCACCAGCCCGTCGCCGCCCGCGAGTTCGACGTAGGCGCCGAGCAGTGGGTGGTCGGCGGAGTCCTGCCCCGTCGCGGCGGCGTCGCGGGGTGCGGCGGGTGTCTCCAGCCAGTAGCGGCTGCGCTGGAAGGCGTACGTGGGCAGGTCGGCGGCCCGTGCGTCGCGTCCGGTGAGCAGGGCCGTCCAGTCGACGGGGGTGCCGCGGGTGTCGGCGGTGGCGAGCGCGGCGAGGAAGGTGCGGTCCTCGGGGCGTCCCGCCCGCAGGGCCGAGACCGCTGCGGGGGTGTCGTCCCCGTCCTCGAAGGTGTTGTGGACCAGTGTGGTCAGGACGGGGTCGGGGCCCAGTTCGAGGTAGGTGGTGACGCCTTCCTGGTGCAGGGTGCGGATGCCGTCGTGGAAGCGGACCGCGGCCCGGATGTGCCGTGCCCAGTAGCCGGGGTCGGTCAGCTCTCCGGGGAGTGCGAGGCGTGCGGTGATGTTGGAGACGACGGGGATGCGCGGCTCGTGGAAGGTCAGGGTGCGGGTGATCCGTTCGAATTCGTCGAGCACTCCGTCCATGTGCGGCGAGTGGAAGGCGTGCGAGACCGTCAGCCGGCGGGTCTTGACCCCCTGGGCCAGGAAGTGCTCGGCCACCTCGTGGGCGGCGTCGGCGTCACCGGAGATCACCACGGCCCGGGGGCCGTTGACCGCGGCGAGGCTCAGCCGTCCTTCGTACGGCCGCAGCCGGTCGAGGACGTCGGCCTCGGTCGCGCGGATCGCGATCATCACGCCGCCCTCGCGGGCCGACTGCATCAGCCGTCCTCGCGCCGCCACCAGGGTGCAGGCGTCGTCCAGGGTGAGAACGCCTGCGACGTGTGCGGCGGTGACCTCGCCCACGGAGTGGCCGATCAGCAGGTCGGGGGCGAGTCCGAGGTGTTCGGTGAGCCGGTACAGCGCGGTCTGGGTGGCGAAGAGGGCGGCCTGGGTGAAGACCGTGCGGTCGAGCAGGTCGGCCTCCGGGCTGTCCGGCGCGGCGAACACCAGCTCTTTCAGGGAGCGGCCCAGAGCCGTGTCGAGGCGTGCGCAGGCTTCGTCGAAGGCTTCGGCGAACACCGGGAAGGTCTCGTACAGCCCGCGCCCCATGCCCGCGCGCTGGCTGCCCTGCCCGGTGAACATGAAGGCGGTGCGGCCGGTGCCGGAGGCCGATCCGCACACCACGTCCGGTGCTTCGTCGCCGCGGGCCAGGGCGGCGAGGGCCTCGGTGAGCTCTTCCCGTTCCGTGCCCAGGACGACCGCGCGGTGTGCGAGGCGGGCCCGGGTGGTGGCCAGGGCGAGGGACACGTCCTCGGGACGCGGCGGTTCGGCCGCCTCGTCGAGATACGACACGAGGCGCGCCGCCTGGGCCCGCAGCCCCTCCTCGGTGTGCGCGGACAGGACCCAGGGCAGCGGGCCGGCCGCCGGGGCGGCTTCGTTCCGTACGGGTTCGTGGTGGGGGGCCTGCTCCAGGACGAGGTGGGCGTTGGTGCCGCTGATGCCGAACGAGGAGACGGCGGCACGGCGCGGCCGGCCGTCCTGTTCCTGCCAGGGCCGCTCCTCGGTCAGCAGTGTCATCGTGCCGGCGGACCAGTCCACGTGGGGGGTGGGTTCGTCGATGTGGAGGGTGCGCGGCAGCGTCCCGTGGTGCATCGCCATCACCATCTTGATGACTCCGCCGACCCCGGCCGCCGCCTGCGAGTGACCGATGTTGGACTTGAACGAACCCAGCCACAGCGGTTGTTCGGGGGTGTGCTGTTCGCCGTAGGTGGCCAGCAGTGCCTGTGCCTCGATCGGGTCCCCGAGGGTGGTACCGGTGCCGTGCGCCTCCACGGCGTCGACGTCCGCGCCGCTCAGACCGGCGTCGGCGAGGGCCTGCCGGATGACGCGCTGCTGGGCGGGGCCGTTTGGGGCGGTGAGTCCGTTGCTGGCACCGTCCTGGTTGACGGCGCTGCCACGGATGACGGCCAGTACCCGGTGGCCGTTGCGGCGCGCGTCCGAGAGGCGTTCCAGGAGTACCAGGCCGACGCCTTCGGCCCATCCGGTGCCGTTGGACGACGCGGAGAACGCCTTGCAGCGCCCGTCCGGCGACAGGGCGCGCTGGCGGCTGAACTCCACGAAGGTGGTGGGTGTCGCCATGATGGCGACGCCGCCGGCGAGGGCGAGCGAGCACTCTCCTTCGCGCAGCGCCCGTGCGGCCAGGTGCAGTGCCACCAGTGACGACGAGCACGCGGTGTCCACGGTGAGGGCGGGGCCCTCCAGTCCGAAGGTGTAGGAGACCCGGCCGGAGGCGACGCTGCCCATGCTGCCGTTGCCGAGGTACCCCTCGTATCCGGCGGGTGCCGGGTGCAGCCGTGACGCGTAGTCGTTGTACATGACTCCGGCGAACACGCCGGTGCGGCTGCCGCGCATCGTGGTCGGGTCGATGCCCGCCCTTTCGAACGCCTCCCAGGTGGTTTCCAGGAGGAGGCGCTGCTGCGGGTCGGTGGCGAGCGCCTCGCGCGGGCTGATCCCGAAGAACTCGGCGTCGAAGTCCTCGGCCCCGTGCAGGAATCCGCCCTGCCGTGAGTACGTCTTGCCGACCGCGTCCGGGTCGGGGTCGTACAGTTCGGCCTCGTCCCAGCCGCGTGAGGCGGGGAATCCTCCGACGGCGTCCACTCCGTCGGCGACCAGCCGCCACAGCTCTTCCGGGGAGGCGATGCCGCCGGGGTAGCGGCAGCTCATCGAGATGATGGCGATCGGGTCGTCGTCCTCGGCCCGGCGGCGGACCGGTTCGTCCTCGGCGGCCGCGCTCTCCCCCATGACGCGTTCCAGCAGGTAGCCGGTCACGGCGCCGGGGTTGGGGAAGTCGAAGACGAGGGTGGCGGGCAGGGGAAGTGCGGTGGCGGTCGCGAGCCGGTTGCGCAGTTCGACCGAGGCCAGCGAGTCGAAGCCGTAGCTCTTGAACGCCCGTGTGTCCTCGACGGATCCGGCCGAGCCGAGTCCGAGGACGGTGGCCACCTGGGTGCGTACGAGTGTGGCGACCGCTTCGGTGCGCTCGGTCTCCGGCAGGGCGGCGATCCGCTGGGCCCACTCGCCTGCCGGTGTCTCGCCGGTGGCCCTGGCGCTTCTGCGGACGGGCACCCTGATCAGTGCGCGGAGCAGGGCGGGGAGTTGTCCGGCGCCCGCGCCGGCCCGCAGCGCCGCGAGGTCGAGGCGGGTGGGGACGGTGGTCGCACGTCCGGTGGTCAGGGAGGCGTCGAAGAGGGCGAGACCGTGTTCGTTGTCCATGGCGGCGAGGCCGCCCCGGGTCATCCTGGCGAGGTCCGCCTCGCCGAGGTGGCCGGTCAGGCCGGTCGCCCGGCCCCACAGCCCCCAGCCGAGGGAGAGCGCGGGCAGCCCGTGGGCGTGCCGGTGCTGGGCGAGGCCGTCCAGGAATCCGTTCGCCGCGGTGTAGTTGCCCTGGCCCGGGTTGCCGAGGGTGGCGGTGACGGAGGAGAAGAGGACGAAGGCGGCGAGGTCGAGGTGGCGGGTGAGTTCGTGCAGATGCCAGGCCGCGTCCGCCTTGGGACGCAGCACCGCGTCCACCCGCTCCGCCGTCAACGCCGTCACCGTACCGTCGTCCAGCACCCCCGCCGTATGCACCACCGCCGTCAACGGATGCTCCACCGGAACCGACGCCAGCAACCCCGCCAACGCCTCCCGATCACCCACATCACACCCCACCACACGAACCCGGGCACCCAGCTCACCCAACTCCGCGACAAGCTCCCCCACACCACCGGCACCAGCACCCCGCCGACTCACCAACAACAGATGACGCACCCCGTACTCACGCACCACATGACGCGCGAACAGAGCACCCAACGTCCCCGTACCACCCGTGATCAGAACCGTCCCCTCGGGATCGAGCGGGCGCGGGGCCGGTGCGTCGTCGGGGGTGGTGGCCCTGATCAGCCTGGGTACCAGCGGGCCGTCGCTCCGCAGGGCGAGCTGGGGTTCGGTGTCGGCGGCGGACCACTCCCGTGCCAGGTCGTCGGCCGGGTGGCCGGGATCGTCCAGGTCCAGGAGCACGAACCGGTCGGGCTCCTCCGTCTGGACGGTTCGCATCAGGCCCCACACGGCGGCGCCCGCAAGGTCGGTGACGTCCTCGCCGGGCCGCGCCGCCAGGGCGCCGTGCGTCACGACGGCCAGCCGTGAGCGCATGAACTCCTCGCTGCCGAGCCACTGCTGGACCGCTGCCAGGGTGCGGTGCACAGCGGTACGTACGTGTCGCGGCCTGTCGCTCACGGCCGGGTCACCGGGCAGGGGCGGCTCGGACGCGGCGAGGACGACCAGCTCCGGCGCTTCGGCGCCCTCGCGCACGGCGGCCAGGAGGGCGTCGATGCCGGGGTACACGGGCGCGCGCAGGGTGTCGGCGAGGCCGCGGGTCAGACGGGTGTCCCCGCCGACCACGGCGTACGTTCCCGTCCGGCCCCGCTCGGGCAGGGTCGTACGGGTCCATTCGACGGCGTACGGGGTGTGCGCCTCGTCCGCGGCGTCGGCCCGGAGCCGCTCCTTCGGGATCTCCCGCAGGGCGAGGGAGTCGACGGAGACGACCGGGCGCCCTTCGTCGTCGGACAGCTCCAACGACACACCCCCCTCGCCCACCGGAACCATCCGCACCCGAGCCGCCACCGCACCCGTCGCATGCAACCGCACACCCGACCACACGAACGGCAACCTCGGAGCCACCAGCCCCGAACCGTCCCCGGGCAACAACCCCGCATGCAACGCCGCATCCAGCAACGCCGGATGCACCCCGAACG
>NZ_JBCEWQ010000166.1:0-18212 GCF_038448545.1 Streptomyces sp. CLV115 | reverse complement strand
GGCCGAGGGTGGTGCGGGCTCCGGCGCGGGAGGGGCCTCGGGCACGGGCGGAATACCTGCCGCGGGGCCGGCTGCCGGGTGCGCCGGGGCTGACGGCCCGGCAGGACCCGCCGCCGGGGCGGCCGGTTCCGTGGGGGCGGCCGGTTCCGTCGCGGGGTCGGAGGGCTCGGCCCCGGGACCGGCGGGTGCTGTCGCGGGACCGGCCGGCTCCGCCATGGGACGGGCGGGTTCGGTCGTGGTGCCGGAAGGCTCCGTCGTCGGAACGGCGGGGGCCGTCGTCGGAACAGCAGGGGCCGTCTCCGGAACAGCAGGGGCCGTCGTCGGAACAGCGGGGGCCGTCGTCGGAACGGCGGGCTCAGCCGTGGCCGGAGCGGCGGGCTCAGCCGTGGCGGTCGGGGTTCGCGGCGTCCGGGAGGACCAGCTCAGGTAGGAGCCGCAGTTCCCGCAGAATTCGTCGTCCTCGCGGTTGGCGGAACCGCACGCCGGACACGAGCGCATCGCGTCAGTCTCCTGTCTCGTCCGGTGGGCCCGGCAGGATCTCCACCCGGCATGTGAGGTGTACGGGGCACGAGGCGGCGACGACGTCCCGGACGCGGTCGGCGTCCACCGGTCCGCCGTGCGGCGCCCAGACCCGTACCAGCAGTTCCCCGGTCGGTGCCGGGGGCAGTCCGGCGCCGGGACGGGACGACCACGCGGCGCCGCCGCCGTCCTGGATGTCGGCGTGCACACCGAAGCAGAGCCGCAGTTGTTCGGCCAGTCCGCGGCGGGTGCCTCGCCACCGGTGCAGCTCGACGGCACGGGCGACGACGGCCCTTCGCAGCTCCTCGGGCCACGCCGGATCGACCTCGGCGGCCACCCACGACGACAGCCAGGGCAGGAAGTCGGCCGGGGTCAGCGACGGGTCGAAGTAGGCGGGAAGGTTGTCCAGCGTGGACAGGACCGGTGCCAGGACGGTGTCCAGGCCCGCCGTGAACCGCTGGGCCAGGTCGTCGTCCGCGTACAGCGCCGGCAGCAGCCCGCCGATCGGATAGCGGCTGGCCAGCCCGGGTACGGCAGCTCTGGTCATGAGCCGTCACCGGCCGTGCTCGCGGTGACCTCGACCTGGTGCTGGTGCGAGAAGACCAGTGCGCCGGGGGCGACATCGATCCGGTCGACCGCCGCCCCGCGCCGCCCGGTGATCGGGTCCGCGGGGAACAGCCGCACCTCGTCCACCAGGCCCACCCCCCGCACGCCCTGGAGCACGGCGAAGATCTCGCCGTACTGCACCGGCCTGCCGAACGGCCATCCCGTCCCGTCCGCCCCGCCCCGCAGCGGGTCGATGTGGTCGAACAGCGCCGCGATCGCGTCCGCGCGGACCCGGTCGACGTCACCACCGCTCGTCACCAGCCTGGCGACCACGGTGACGCCCTGGTACGCGGGCGGTTCCACCAGCAGCCGGGTGCCCAACAGCCGTCGTTCGTCGAGCCGCGCCGTGACCGTGGAGAGCACCGAGTCCGACGGGATGAGCTGCTCGAACCGGAGTTGGCCGCCCTGGTCGATGACCGCGTCGGGAACCACCAGTACCCGTACCGCACCGGCCTCCCCCGCGACGGCGGGCACGCAGCGGACCCTGCGCAGGGAGGGCGCGGCCTCGCGGGCGATGGCCTCGTAGTCCCCGGCCGTGACGGCGCGTTCCTGTACCCGGAGGATGTTCGGCGCCCGGATCTTGGCGTTCTCCACGGTCTCGCCGTCGACCCCGCCGCCGGCCGCCTCGCGGTTGTCCACGCCCGCCACGTACGGCACCGAGCTGCGCAGCACGTTGATGGCGCCGCGGGCGACGTTTCCGGCCGCCCCGCCGCCCGTGCGGTAGCGGGGGACGCGCAGTTGGGCGCCCTTCTCGGGCACCGCACCGTAGGAGCGCATCGTGCCGTCCGGTTCGCGTACCTCGGGCGGGAAGGCGAACTCCCCCGACACCGCGTCGATCCGCACGTGGCGGTCGTGCGGGGCGGAGGCGCCGAAATGCTCCACGGCCGTCCAGACCTGCCAGCCCTCCGCGGAGGAGACCTGGACGACCGGCGGCTCCCCGTCCAGCAGCAGCGGCGCCCGGCTCACGGAGAACCGCTGCCCGGCGACGCCCTCGGAGACGCCGAGCGGCACGTCGAGGACGGTCTCCGCGTGTTCGACGTCCGCCGTGCCGCCGACGGTGAAGACCTCGGCCTCCCGGATCGTCGGCGACTCGGAGTAGAACGGCTGGCCCGGCTCCGGAGCGGTGACCCGGCAGCGCAGCCAGCCCGCCCGGGTTCCCGCGGTCACCGAGACGGTGTGTCCGGCGGGGACGAACACGATGATCTCACCGGGCCGGTTCAGCCCGCCGGTGCTGTCGGTACCGGTCCGGCAGGTGATCCAGCGGGCACCGTCCCACGCCTCCCAGACCAGCGGCGGCTGCCGCGGGTCGACGCCGACGCCCTCCACCCGGCTGTCCAGGCGAACCGCGACGATGCACCGGGGCACGGCGGTGGGCAGCCCGAACAGCAGGGCGTCGCCGGGTTCCGGCCGGGGCTGGAAGCACGGGATGTCCTTGCCCGCGCCGAGCGGTGCGGTGCGGTCGGTCTGGTCGCCCGACACCGGCGCGGTGACCAGCCGGATCAGCGAACTCGGCACGATCGGCAGTTCCTCGGAGGTGGAGAACACCACCGCCTCCTCGGTCTCGCCGCGTGAGGTGGCGACCTCGGTGCCCGCCGGGAGCCGCACGGTCTCCGGCTGCGGCGCGGAGAGCCAGAAGTCGACCTCGGCACGGGCCACCGTAGGCGGGAACAGGGTGACGCCCAGCAGGTCCAGGAAGGCCGAGTAGTTCTTGTCCGGTACCCGGTTCAGCCGGTACAGCAGCTGGTCGACCATGTACGCGAACGTCTCGATGAGCGTGACCCCCGGGTCCGACACGTTGTGGTCGGTCCACTCGGGAGAGCGCTGCTGGACGTATCGCTTGGCCTCGTCGACGAGTTGCTGGAACCGGCGGTCGTCCAGATTGGGTGAGGGCAGGGCCATCAGCGCACTCCCGTTTCTTCGGAGCCCTCGGAGGACGGAATGGTGTAGAAGGGGAAGACCAGGTTGCGCAGGTCGTTGGTGGCCCGCACGGTGTAGTGCACGTCGATGTACAAGGTGCCCTCCTCGATGGCGTCGAAGGCGATCACCACGTCGGTCACCTCGATGCGCGGCTCCCACCGCTCCAGCGAGGTGCGGACCTCGTGCGCGATGCGCCCGGCGGTGGCGCCGTCCCCGGGTGCGAAGACGTAGTCGTGGATGCCGCAGCCGAACTCCGGGCGCATCGGCCGCTCGCCCGGCGCCGTGCCGAGCACCAGCCCGATGGCCTCCTCGATCTCCCGGTCCCGTTCGACCATGCCGATGCCCCCGGTGGCGCCGACCCGCAGCGGGAAGCCCCAGCCGCGTCCGATGAACCCGCTGCCGCTCACATCGGGCCCCCGATCAGTACGTTCAGCGCGCCGCTGACGACGGACCCGCCGCAGCTGGTGTTGTCCCGCATCCGGGCGGCGGGCAGTCCGCCGATCAGGACCTGGCCGGTGACCGCGGCGGCCGGATTGGGCATGATCACATTGCCCGGCCCGAGCGCGGCGTGATGGGGGATGACGCACACGTGCAGGCTCCCGGTGACGGCCGCGGGCCGACCGCCGATCAGCACGGTGGCGACGGCCACCGCACCCGGGGGCGGGGTGCCGATGACGCCGCCGTGGGCGGTGCTGTCGCCCGTGCGAGCTGCGGGGGGCATGATCTCTTCTCCTTGTTGTGATGGGACTTAGTTGTGCGAGAGGCTTCGTTGTGAGGAGCTTCGTTGTGAGGAGCTTCGTTGTGAAGGGCTCGTTGTGAAACGGGGTTCGTCGCGGAAGGGGGCTCTGTCGCCGCCGAGCGGCACGGGCCTTGGCGCAGGCCTCAGTTGATCCGGATGAGCTTGGCCTTGAGCACCGCGAGCAGGCCGCCGTCCACCGTGACCCCCGTCTTGCCGTTGATGGTCACCGAACGTCCCTTCACGTTGACGTCCCCTGTACCGGCGTCGAGGGTGATCCCGGACGAGGAGAGGGTCACGGAGCTCAGCGCACGAGTGCCGCCGCGAGCGAACACGGTCAGGGCGATCTCGCCCCGCCGCTCGTCCAGGGTGATGTCGAGCCGCTTGTCACCGGTGGCCAGCCGGACGCCGGACGGTCCGCGCGGGGCGTCCAGCAGTTCCAGCCGGTTCCCCGAACGGGACACCAGCGAACGGCGGTTGACCTTTCCGCTGGTCGGGTCGACCAGCGGCACGTCGTGCGGCGAGGGCTTGTCCACCCCGTTGTAGAGACCACCCAGCACATAGGGGCTGTCCAGCATCCCCTGCTCGAACCCGACCAGCACCTCGTCGTTGACCTCGGGGCTGAACACCCCGCCGCCGCCCTGCCCGCCCCACTGCACCGTACGGACCCAGTCGGTCACGTAGGTGTCGTCGAGCCAGGGGAACTTCAGCTTCACCCAGCCCCGTTCGGTCCTGCCCTCGCGGATGTCGGTGACCACACCGATCGCGAGGCCGGGCATCCGCGGGCCGCGCGAGGGCGCGTTGGAGCCACTGGTCAGCCCTGCCAGCGAGCGGTCGGGCGCCGCGCTCACCTGCACGGTGGTGCGGTAGCCACCGTTCGGTTCGAGTACGTGGTGCGCGGCCGTCGCCGTGTAGCGCCCGGCGAACGCGGGCCCGACGTTGCCGAGGGCCACCGGCAGACCCGCCTTCAGCCGGGGGTTGCCCTCGGCGACCGCCTCGATCTCGCCGAATCCCGAGCTCACCGACGCGGCCACCGATCCGGCCACGGCCCTGGCCTCGGCCTGGGTCCGGTACGGGGTGTCGGTGACCGTCATCCGGGCACCCGTACCGAACGCCCCGGCGGCCAGCGACGGGCTCATCCCCGGGGACACGGTGTCGCTGCGGACGGACTGCTCGCGGGCCACCAGCCGGGTCTTGGTGTCGACGTTCCAGCCGCGCACCTCCACACTGTCGGCCCCGTCCGCACCGGTCAGCACGGCCCGCAGGGCCAGCAGGTTGCGCCCGTACTCCAGAACCATCGGGTGACGGGTCGCGGAGGTGGCGGGCGAGGGCGCCGACGAGGCGGGCTCGGGCTTCACGAACTGCAACAGGCCCTTGTCGTCCACCCGTACATGTGCGCCGCTCTCGCCTGCGAGGTACTGGAGGAACTCCCAGTCCGAGACGTTGGGCTGGGTCAGCTGCTTGTACATGATGGGCGCGGCCTCGATCTTCCCGCAGGTCAGCCCGGCACCGGCGGCGACCTTGCGGACGATGTCCGCGGTCTTCATGTTGCGGAAGGCCACCACCTTCCGGCCGCGCTGGAGCCGATGCGCCTTGGAGAAGGCGCGCACCACGGTGAACGAGCCGGTGGTGTCGCTGTCCAGCTCGACCGCCGTGACCTCACCGGTGAACAGCCGCTCGCGCACCCGCTCCTGCACGGTGACCACGGAGATCTTCAGCGGCGTGCCGATGGTGATTCCGGTGGCGGTGAGCAGCTTGTGATCGGGGTCGCGGTACGTCAGCACGGCGGCGTCCGGCAGGCCCACGTTCTCGTCCACCACACAGCTCACCAGCTGGGCCACCCAGGCCGCCGGCAGCTCGCCGGGAGCCTCGACGATCGGATCCGCGGCGAAGGAACGCCCTGCGGCGGTCACCGGCCGGCCTCCGAAGCACGGTCTTCCAGTCCGGGCACGACCAGCTCCCTGCCGGGCGTCAACTGCATCGGGTCGTCCACGTCGTTGGCCTCCGCGATGGTGCGCCAGGCGGTGGCATCGCCGTACTCCCGCCAGGCGAGCAGCGGCAGACTGTCCCCGGCCACCACCCGATGGGTACGGCGCGCCTCACGCGAGCCCGAGGTGGGGTTCTGGCCGGCCGGATCGACGCTCGCCTCCTCGATCGAGAGCGAGCAGGTGGCGCGCAGCGGCTTCCCGTCGACGTCGAACAGCGTGTACGAGACGGAGAGGTTGGACATCACGCCGTCGAACGAGGTCGTCTTCGACGTGCCCCAGTCGAACCGGACCCAGGGGCTGGCGGGCGTCTTGCGGGCCAGGCTGCTCGGGGTGGGCACACAGGCCGTCATGAGCTGTTCCACCGCCTTCTCCACCGAGTTGTCATGGGTGGCGGTGGCGTCCAGGAAGACCTCCAGGGACAACGACCGGGGCCCGCTGCCCACGAATTCGGGCAGTGCGGACTGCCCGGCCATCCGGGACGGCGTACGCCGCCACTCGGTGCTCTTGCTCAGTGACAGCTTCGCGGGGTTGAACTGCAACGTGATCCGGGCGAGGCTCCCGCCGGGCTTGGCGCCGACGGTCGCCGGCGGTTCCATGATGGTCAGCTGGGCGCGAGCACGGCTCGTACGGACAGCGGGTGACATTGCGTTCCTCCTTCCCGGTCTTCTCCGGTATCGATGTCGGCGACGGTGGCGTTTCGGTGTCGGCTTCGGTGTCGGTTTCGGTGTCGGTGTCGGTGTCGGTTCCTGCTACGGCATGTGACCGCGCGTCAGGAGGGTTCCAGGCCCTCGTGTGCGATCTCCAGTGTCTCGATCGCCGCCTGTGAGTTGGCGGGGTCGAAGGACGGTCCCTGCCAGCGGACCGGCACGATCCCCTGCACCTGCCAGCTGATGATGCGACTGAGGTCGGGGCGGAGCGCGACGATCTCGCCGTCCTTGGGCTCGACCCGTTGGATGGTCTCGTTCAGCCAGCGCGCGATCTTGAGCGTGTCGGCGGTGACGGGGCGGGTCAGTGTGATGTTGGTCCAGGTGATCCGCCCCGGCAGCTGCCAGGTGAAGCCGTTGTTGCCGCCCTCGGCGTACTGTTCCATCTCCACCTCGGCGCCCAGACCCGAGCAGGTGTGGAAGGCCCCCAGGTCACTGCCTCCGATGACGAGCTTGAAGAACACACTCGTCGCGAAGATGTTGTCCGTCATGTGCTTCTCTTCTTCTCTGCTGTCGCCACGTACGTTGCGGAAGGGGGGCGGACCGTTGTCAGCGGCGGCCGTCGTACAGCCGTCCGGTACGTTCCCGCCCTCTGCGCAGGTCCGCGCGGATCAGCCGGCTCACCGGATCGATCAGCCGGCGGGCCAGTTCCTCGATGTCCGTCGCGGTGACCCGGTTCGCGGTCGCCGGGTCGCCGGTGGCCGGCGCGTCCTGGCCGGCCGGAGTGGTCCGGGTCGGCGGATCGGAGCGCCGGACCGGAACCGCCCGCACCGGGACTCCGGTGATCCCGGCATCGGCCGCCACCCTCTGGAGCACTTCGGCCGTGCCCCGGGAGGCTCGGGTACCGGCGGCCGGCGCTGCGGTCGGTGTCGCGGTCCGGACGGAGGCCGGTGCCGTGGTCCGGGTGGGGTCCGGTGCGCGTTGCGGAACCCGTACCGCGAGGGCCGGTGGCCCGGAGGGCGGGGATCCGCCGGTCTCGGGCATCGGTGCCCCGGTCGCGGGGAAGGCTGATTCGGGCACCACCGGGAACGCCACCCGCTGCACGGGCACGGCGGCGGCGCCCTGCCGGTCCGTCGCGGGCGGATGCGGACGAACCACCGGGACGGGCTGGGCCGGACTCGCGGGCGGGGCGCCCGGAGCGGCAGGCGCGGGGCGCGCCGCCGAGGGCGGTGTCCCGGGGCGACGGGCGGCATGCGCTCCTGCGGGGCCCTGCTCCGGCGGGTGCGCGTCGGTACGGGACGGCGCTGTCGCGGGTGCCCCTGCCGCGCCCTCGCGTGGCGAACGCTGCACGAGCCGCAGGAGGGAACGGGCCGGCCCCGGGCCACGCCCCGGTCGCAGACCGGGCTTGGTGCCGGATCCGGCCCCTGCCTCGGTTCCGGCGTCGCTGCCGGGCATGCGGCCGGGGACCCGGGGAGCCGTGCGGTCCGCGGGCGCACCGCTGGTCCCGGAGGTGCCGGGCACCGGGTTCCCGGACACGAGGCGCTGGACGGTGCCGCCGGGCGCCGGGCTCCCGGGGACCGGGCTCCCGGGCGCCGGTCCACCGGTCGTCGCCCCCGGGCCGACGGCGCGGGAGCGGCGGGTCGGAGTGGGGTCGGTGGGGCGGGCCCCGGTGGAGTTGGTGGGGCGGGTGGGCGCGTGAGGAACGGACTGCCCGGGTGCGGCGCCCGGCTGCGCCCGGTCTTCTCCGGCAGGCGGGTTCCCGCGCCCCCGCGAAGACGGCGACGAAGACGGCGCTTCGGACTCCGGCTGCCGTACGTCACGGCGCCAGGTGGCTGCCACAACGGGCCTGGCCGTGCTGCCCGCCGTCCTCCGCGCCGAAAACCCCTCGGCGGAGCCGGTGCTCACGTCCAGGGCCCTGCCCGCGAGGAGGCCCCGCGACCGCTGAACGACGACTGCCGGTCCCCCGGCACCGGCGGTGAACCCGGCCGCCCGCCCCTTCTCCCGCTCCGGGGTGATCCTGCGGACACGTACCGGCGCAACGGGACCGGACGAAGACGCCGGCGAGGACGGCGTCGGGCCGGCGAGGGGCGTGTTCGGACGCGCCGGGTCCACGACGCGCTGGACGGCCGCAGGTCCCGGTGCGGACCCGCCCGGCCCACCGGGAGCGGCGGACGAGCGAACCGGCATCCCGGCAGGCGCGTCCAGGGCCTTCGGCACCGGCTCGACGGCTGCCGAGGACGAGGACGAGTCCGAGGTCGAGGACGCAGTCGACGGCGGGGTCGCGCTTCCCGGCCGCGCCCGACGCCGGTCGCCGAGCAGCGGTGCGTCGTTCCGGAGCCTGGCGGTCGACGGAAGCGAGGTGAGCGGGGCACCGATCCCGCCACGGGCGCGGGCCGGTGAGCCGGACACGTCGCGCTGCGACGGCCGCGGAGCCGGAGACTCCGGCACCCGGCCGCCGTCAGAGGGAGACTGACGTACCGACGGCCCGCCCGCCCCCGGCGAAGGCGTGTCCGCCGCAGTGGCTGCCGTGTCCGATGCCAGGCGTTGCAGTACGGGCATGGCCGCCGCCCCCTGCCCTTCCGGGGCGGACGGCACGACCCCGCCCGACGCCGCCGGGCCGGGGGTCACGGCCCCGGTGGGCAGCTCCCGTAGCGGCTTGCCCAGAGCGGGACGCATCGGTGCGGCGGTGGGACCACCGGCGGTCCGGTCCGTCGGCAGAACGGCGCCCGGCTGGGCAGCGGGAGCCGCATCACCGGATCCGCCCCGCTGCTCAGCGTTGCCGGAGGCGGGTGCGGCGGCCGCAGCGGAGGCCGCCGGCGGCAGTACCCCGGCTATCCGACGCAGCGCCATCGCCGGACGCCGGGCGACGATCAGCGGCGGGGCGGTCCGCCGAGGACGTACGGCGGCGGGCCCGCCCCGCCCGGGCGAAACCGGTGCCGACGCGGTGTCCGTGGCCGGCTGCGACGCCGGCGCGGTGGCCGGTCCCCGAGCCGCGGACGCTCCCGCTCCCGGAGCCGCGCTGCCCGCACGAGCCGTGCGCCTCGCCGGGGCCGCCGCTCCCGCGGTCTCCCCGGCAGCGGCACCGCCCGCACGGTCCTGGTGCCCGGACGTCCCGTTCCCCAAGGGGCCGGGGGACTTCGTGCTGCTCGACCTCTGGACCGGCGTGGGGGCCGAGGACCGCCCGCGCGCCCCGTCGCTGCCGCCGCCGGTCGCCCGGCCCGCCGGGGCGGGCGCCGGGCCCGCGGCGGCTGCCGCCTCCCCGTCCGCCCCGGTCGGGGCGGCGCGCAGCAGCAGCGGTCCGCCGGGGGCCGTGGATCGTGCGCCGCCCGGACGGGCGACACCGTGGATCAGACCCACCGGTGCGGACGGCATTACGGCATGGCCGAGTTCGCCCGAGAACGCGAGGTTCTGCCACGACGCGAGGCCGTCCCGGAACCGCAGGCCGTCGCTCACCCCGATCGAGGACCGGGCGACGGTCACCGCCGGAGGCGCGACCCGCCGCCAGCCACCGTCCCAGTCGCCGTCGCCCTCGCCGGAGCCGCCCCGGGCGCCGTCACGCCGGTCGGCCCCGATGCCGTTCCGGCCGGGCTCCGGTTCCGGAGCGACGGCAGGGGCGGACGCGGAGCCGGTGCCGGTCCCGGCTTCGGCCCCGGACCTGTCCCGGGAAGGTGTCGGAGGCTGCTGTCCGCCCCCTCGGCGGAACCAGTTCCCGAGACCCACACGATCACCCGCCTTCGTTGACGCGGGTGTTGATCCGCGCTATCTCCCGTACCCACTCCTGACGCTCGGCGTGGGTGAGGTCGAGAATGTCCTCTCGTGGCCAATGGAAGTGGTAGGCGACGTACGCGATCTCCTCCCGCAGCCGGGGAAGCGCGTACGTCACGATTCCCCCAGGCGCCCACCCGAGAGGTCCACCTCGAACGCCCCGTGGCACAGCGGGCAGGTCACCGCGGCGTGCGTGTGGCCCTCGCTGTTGATCCGGCGGTAGAAGTCCTGGAGGAACGCCACGTCCGTGGCGTACATCCGCTCGACGACCCCGGCGTGCACATCGGTGATGGTGCCGAGCTGGGTGATCACCTGGCTCAGCAGCACCACCGACAGGTACGCCGGGTTCTCCTTCACCCGCAGGTCGATCTGCGGGCGCAGCTCGTCCCGTGCCGTCGCGAGCCGCATCGACCCGTGCCGATGGACCTGGCCCTCGTCGTCGACGTAGCCGCGCGGGAGCTCGAACTCGAACTCCGTACGCAACTCCTGCTGGTCCCGGTCGCGTTCCCGGGGCCGCGCCGCAGCCGGTGCGGGAGCTTCCTCGCCCGCGGCGGACGGGCCGGCCGCGAGGCTGTCGAGGACTTCGTCGAGCCCGCCCGACGTAACGGTCCTGCGCCTCATTCGACCACGATCTCCTCGAAGGTGATGGTCACCGTCTCGGTCGCGGCACTGGACTCGCCGGCCTTCAGCGACGGGCCCTCCCACTTGCTCGCCCAGCCCTGCATCAGCTGGATGCGCCGGACCGTCTCACCCTTCGAGTCCTTGATCTCGATGGTGAGGTTCTGGCGCGCGGTGTCGACCGCACCGTTGTTGAGCGTCTCCTTGATCCATTTGGTGAACTCGCTGCTCTTGTCGAGCCCGCGGGTGATCGTCACCTCGCCCGCCTGGCGTGCGCCGGGCTGCTTGCGGATGATCTGTTTGCCCTCGGCGGTCACTTGACGGACCTCGACGACTTCCTCCTCGACGGTCAATCCGCTGATCTCTTGGATCGACTCGACGAGATAGCCGCCCAGCTGCACGCCGAAGACGTGGGTGGAAAGAGCGTCGCCCTCTGCCATGACTCTGTGTCACCTGTTCCGTTCGGGGAGACCCTGTCGGGTCACTCGTTGACGAGGCTCGTGCTGTCGGAGAACTGCGCGAGGCGGAAGATCACGAACTCCGCGGGCTTCACCGGAGCCACGCCGATCTCGCACACGACCTGGCCGAGGTCGATCGACTCCTGCGGATTGTTGTCGCGGTCGCACTTGACGTAGAACGCCTCCTCGGCCGTGCGCCCGAAGAGGGCGCCGCGGCGCCACTCCTCGGTGAGGAAGGCGGTGACGTTGCGCCTGATGCTCGACCAGAGGCGGTCGTCGTTCGGCTCGAACACCACCCACTGGGTGCCCAGGAGGATCGACTCCTCCAGGTAGTTGAAGAGGCGGCGTACGTTGAGATAGCGCCAGGCCGGGTCGGACGAGAGGGTGCGTGCGCCCCAGATCCGGATGCCGCGGCCGGGGAAGGCGCGCACACAGTTGACGCCGATCGGGTTGAGCAGGTCCTGCTCGCCCTTGCTGAGACGGATCTCCAGGTCCAGCGCGCCGCGGATGACCTCGTTGGCGGGGGCCTTGTGCACACCGCGCTCACCGTCGCTGCGCGCCCAGACTCCGGCGACGTGACCGCTGGGCGGCACCAGGGAGTTGTGGCCGGTGGCCGGGTCGAAGACCTTGACCCACGGGTAGTACACGGTGGCGTAGCGCGAGTCGTATCCGGCGTCGTCGTTGCGCCAGGTACGGACGCGCTGGGCGTTCATGCCCGGCGGGGTGTCCAGGATGGCGACCCGGTCGCCCATCTGCTCGCAGTGCGAGATCACGGCCAGCTGGACGGCCTTGACCCCGTCGGCGTCGATGTCCCCGCGCTGGTAGGCGCTCATCAGGTCCGGGACGGCGACCATGGTGATCTCGTCGATCGCTTCGAGGCCGGCGAAGCCGGTGCGGGCGGCGGCGTCGCCGACGTACTCGGACGGGTCGAGCCGTGCGACACCGGCTCCGGGGGCCGCGGCGGGCGCCAGCGGGAGGCTCTGGTTCCCGGGGCGGGTCTGGGTCGCGCCGGGCTGCTCGGTGACCTGGATGAGCTTGGACTGGCGGGCCTGGGTGACGAGGTAGCCCTTGACGTTCTTGCGGCTGGAGGCGTCGTAGGTCTCCACCACCTTGCCGGCCTGCCGCACCAGCAGCCGGAACCGGTCCTCCGGGGGGTTCTCGCCCTCGGCGTCGGTGATCTCGACGGTGAGGTCGGCGCTCGTACCGGGGCGCGCCGAGACCTGGAACCCGCCGAGGGCGGCGGCCGGCGCCGGCTCGGACACGGACTTCTGCGCCGAGTCCTGCGCGGGGCCGCCGATGCGCACGATGTACGCGGCGCCGCCGCCGTTGGCGAAGTAGCCGTAGACCGCGGGGGCCAGATAGGTGTCGGCGGTGAAGGTGCCGAAGGTCTGGACGTACTGGTCCCAGTTGGTCACCAGCGTCGGCTGGTGGAAGGGGCCGGACTCCGCGAAACCGACGAAGGCTGCGACCGCGGTGCCGACTCCCTCGATGGGCCGCGCACCGGACTGCACCTCCTCCACGTAAACACCCGGGGTGAGGTACGACGGCATGCTCGCTCCTTCGCGTGGTCATTCGTTCGTCGCCGAGTCTTCCTCGGCGGCCGTGGCGGACAGTAGGTCTCAAGGTCCTGGGCACGGGGCAAGGGTGCTGCCTTCCCGGGCACCCCGCGGGGCAGGAAATGCTTCCCTTCGCGGGCCGGGCCCGACGGCCGGCACATTTCCTGTTCCGGCCATGTGAAAGCGGTGTGAACAATGGATTTCCGGAACCCGCTCACCAGGGCAACGGCCGGTGTCCCGGGGGAAATTCGGGTGTACCGCCGCCGGTGTCGCATCGACGGAAATCAGCCAGAATTCTCGGATCTCGACGACCCTCTCGGGCTTTGGTGACCGGATCCGGTCCTTGACCACCCTCCCCGCCTCCCGATGCGGGCACGGGAAGGAAACCGCCAAAGACCGGCAAGCCGGGTTTCCTTGGAACGGGATGTCTGCTGTTCTCATCTTCTGCGGAGGAAGCAGGAGGTCAGGCGCTTTGTTACTACGGTGCGACGTCTCTCGTCTCACCGCTGACATTGAGCACCTGATGGCATTTGGAAGCCTGAGTTCCGGTTGCCGGAGTGCCAGGTTTGTTGCAGGTCACGGAGGCGGTGACGGTGTCGTTCTCCTGAATCTCGATGGGGGTGACCCAGTGATAGTCCTGGTTGCGGAAGGTCTCCAGAGCGATGGTGGTGATCTTCCGCTTTCCGAAGGAGATCGTCAGCACGCCCTCGTCGCCCTGGAAGTTCGCCACCACGATGTCCGTGACTCCGAACACCTTTCCTTCCGGAACCTTGTACGTCCCCTTCTTCTGGGCCCCGGACCCGGTCTGCACATCGATCGTCGCCGAGCTCTGCTGGGGGTCACCGGTCCCGCCGCCCGTCCCCGAGCCGGAGCCGCCCGAACCGCCTCCCCCGGACGTGCCGGGCTTGCCCTTCCCGTCACCCTTTTCCTGTCCCTGACCGCCGGTCGGGTCGCCCGTGCCGCCGTCCGCCGCACCCTGCTGCCCGTCGGGCTTCTTCTCCTGAGCGGCCTCGTTCGCCGCCTGCTTCGCGGTGCTCCGCACCGCGGGCCTCACCAGCGCGAACCACGCGAGCAGCAGTGCGAGCAACGCGGCCAGGACGATCAGCAACCACCGGGGCAGGATGGGCCGTTGGGCGAACTCGCCGGGCAGCGTCTCGGACCTTCCGGACCGCTCGCCGTCGGCGTTCCCCTCGGTGCCCTCGACGGCCTCGACCTCGAACGGCCAGGTCACCGGCTGCCCGAACCAGATCAACTTCCGGGCCCGTACCCGCAGGCCGGCCTCGGCGGACTCGCCCGGTTCCAGGCGCTGTTGGCCCTGGGTGAAGGCCAGACGGAGTTCCTCCCCGGCCTGCTTCCCGGAGAGCGCGATGTCGACCGGGGTGTTGCCGCGGTTCTGCACCGCGGCCCGGAATCGGGCGCCCCGCCAGCCGGAGCGCCGGCCCGGGTCGAGCTCCGCGCGGAGCTCGTGGAACGGCGCGACGATCACCGTGGCCTCGGGCACCGCCACCGATTCGGGGTGCTCCGCGGGCAGTACCCGGACCCCCAGGGGTATCTCGCCGGCCCGGACCTCGTGGGATCTGGGCGGCGCCAGCCGTACGGTCACCACTTCGGAGGTGCCCGGGTAGAGGGACACGCGGGCCGGCTCGACGGTGCTCCAGGCGGCGCAGTCGCCGACCACTTCGAGCGCGTACGCCTCGACGATGTCGCCGTCGTTGCGCACCGTCAGGGTCGTCGTCGCTTCGGTGCCGGGCGACACCGTCACCGTGGGCGTTTCGAGTTCGGCAGATGTGGTCACGATGCGACGGTAGGCCCGACGTGCGACCGCGCAGCAGAGACGCGAGGGCAACGAACGGGCAGGGGTGGTGCCCCGGCGGCCCAACGGCACGATGTCCCGGCGAGCCCTCCCCGGGCCCGGTCGCCCTGCCGGGACGGACGCGGTCGAGATCGGAATCCGGCGTATCGGACGGAAGCACCTGAGGAAGACAGGCACGCAGAAGAATGACGACAGCAGCAGAAACCAACAGCCGGGCAGTGGATCGCGGACCGTTCCGCAGATCCGCCGCCTCGGCGTACGCCGCCGCGAACAGTGCCCCCGAGGCCCCCCGGGGCAGAGTCTCCGTGGCGGTGTACGCGGAGGACCTGATATTGCAGACCGGCGTGGTCCAGCAATTACGCCCACGGCCGGAGATAGAGCTGATCCCCGAGTCCGAGGCGGACCGGGCCCAAGTCTCCCTGGTGGTGGTGGACATGGTGAACGAACCCACCGTCCAGCTCCTGCAGCGTCTCCAGCGCAACACCTCGACCCGCACCGGACTCGTCGTCGGGTTCTTCGAATCGGGCGCGCTCCAGACCATGATCGAGTGCGGCGTCGCCGCCGTACTGAGACGCGGCGAGGCCGATCAGAACAGCCTCGTCCACCTGGTGACGGCGATGGCGAACGGCGAAGGAGTGCTGCCGGGCGACCTGCTCGGAAAGCTCCTCACGCATGTCAGCAGCCTCCAGCGCACGGTCCTCGACCCCCGGGGGCTCTCGCTCTCCACCCTCACGACGCGGGAGGCGGAGATGATCAGGCTGGTGTCGGAGGGCTACGGCACCGCGGAGATCGCGCAGAAGACCTCGTACTCCGAACGCACCGTCAAGAACGTGCTGCACGAGGTGGCGACCCGGCTCGAACTGCGCAACCGGGCCCATGCCGTCGGCTACGCCATGCGTCACGGACTCATCTGAGTCCCGCCGGCGGGCTCCCGTGCGGACGGCGTGCCGACGTCGCCGCACGGGGCGCGCCGGTGTTCGGGAAAGGAGCGGCCGGACGGGGCAGAAGGGCGCCGCAAAGGGCAACCTCCCCTTCCCCCGGGCCGGGTACTCGGGACCTGTATTTGCCCCGGGGCGAGCGGGATGCTTGTCGTGGAGAGTCATCGACAGAACTGTGAGGTGGGCCGTGACCGGCACCGCTGGCCCGGCGAGGAAGACCCGGCTGGGCCGACTGACAGGCGCTGTGGTGCTGTTGGCACCGCTGCTGGTTGCGGGTTCGGCGTCCGCACCGCAGGGTGCGCCGAGACTTGCCGCGGCTGCGGACGAGAGCCCCGCGGATGGCGGACGCATCGCCTACGCCGGTACCGGACACCGCAGCCTCGGCCGGGTCTCCGACCCGGCCACCAGCGCACCGCTGTTCGGCGACGGCCCCGTCCACTACGACCAGGACCCCTTCGCGCGCGGTGAGGTGGTGGTCTTCACCAGCCTGCGCGACAGCCTGCGACCGCAGGTCTACGTACGCGACGCGGGCGGCGCGGTGCGCAGGCTCACCACCGACCGGGACGCCGGACACCCCGAACTCTCCCCGGACGGGCGGACGGTGGTGTTCGACTCCGCGGAGCGGGGACCGGATGGTGTGGTCCAGCGTGAGCTGTGGATCGTCGGGATCGACGGCTCCGGTCTGCGACGGCTGACGGACACCCGCAACAACGAGACCTCGCCGACGTTCTCCCCGGACGGCTCTCGGATCGCGTACTCCTGTGACTCCGGTCCCGGGCGGACCGGGCTGATCTTCGAGATGGCCGTGGCCGGCGGCGCGGCGAAGGTGATCAGTGACGGCCCGGCCGGCGACGCCACCGAACCGGCGTGGAACCCGGTGGACGACGACACCCGCCGCGCCCGGGTCGCGTACACCCTCACGACGGACGCGGAGACCGGGCCCCGCCTCCGGGTGACCGAGGGAATCGGCAGGGACCGGCCCCTGCTGGCGGGTGTCCAGGCCGGCTGGCGCACCCGCTCGGCCGCCTGGCTGCCGGACGGGAACGACCTGCTCTTCCTGAGTCCCGACACGACCTGCGGGTGCAAGGACTACGACCACGTCTACCGGACGACCGCCTTCGGCGAGGGCGAGCCGGGCCTGCGGCTGGGCGAGGACCGCAAGGTCGAATCGCCCACCTGGACCGGGTCCATGGACACCGGGACCGTCATCGTGGCACGGCGGACCCACCTGGAGGAGCACGAGGCGACGCTCCAGGACGTCCGGCAGGACGGTTCGGACCCCCGGGACCTCGGACTCGCCATCCTGAAGGAGGACCCGGACGCCGACACGAACAAGAATCCCGCCAAGGACCCGCTGTTCGACCCCAGGGACGTCTACGACCCGTGGACCGAGCGGCAGAACTACACACCGGACGGCCGGCGCATCGTCGTGACCCGCTTCGAGGGCAATCCGAAGGAGCGCGTCGAACGGATCTGGCTGGCCGACGCGGACGGCACCGGCGAGACGGCGGTGCCGCTCGCCGGACGCGGTCCGCGCGACTGGGACACCGACCCCACGTTCTCGCCGGACGGCACGAAGCTGGCGTTCACCAGGACCTCGCCGGGCGGGGTCGGCGAGGCCGCTGGGCCGAGCGGCATCCTCATCGCGGACGCCGTCTCGGGGGCGATCCTGGGCAGAATCGTGCCGCCGGCCGGGCAGTCGACCGGTGGGGACGCGCAGCCGACGTGGTCGTCGGACGGCACCACACTCGCCTTCACCCGCAACCACGTGATCCGGGGCCTCGGCGGCATCAAGCACGTCTGGACGGTGCCGGTGGCGGCGCTCGACCAGCAGCGCGACCTCAGCGCCACCGTCTGCCCCGGTGAGTGCAAGAAGATCGACGACAGCCCGGCCTTCTCCCCCGACGGCAGCACGATCGCCTTCAACCGCAAGGACGGCGGCGGCCAGGTCAACCAGCGCAACGGGATCATCGTCACCTCGCTGGACGGCGGCGACTGCCGGGTCGTGCTGCCGGCCAGCCGGCGCGACGACCCCGACGCCTGCCATCAGGAGATCCCCGACACCTCTCGAACCGGGCCCTTCCAACCCCGCGACGTGGCCTGGTCGCCGGACGCGGAACGGCTGGTGTTCAGCTCGCGCAGGGCGCTCGCGCCGAACTCCCCGGAACAGCTGTCCATGCTCGACCTCGCCTCCGGCGGTCTGACGCCGTTCGGTGAGCGGCTCGGCGGGCGGCAGAAGGAGCCCAGCTTCCAGCAGTCGGTCGACCTGGCCCTGACCGCACCGCCCACCGGCCCCCCGGTGGAGGTCGGTTCGTCCGTCACGGTGCCGGTCACCGTCACCAACCGGGGGCCCGCCGTCGCGCCCGGCACCGTACTGACCGTCGACGCCCCGCCCGGGGCGCGCCTGGAGGAGCTCACCACCCCGGCCGGTACCTGTGCCACCGGCTCGCCCCAGTGCGAGCTGGGGGTGCTCCGGCCCGGAGAGAGTGTGGAGGTCACCGCCCGGCTGACCGGCGTGACGAGCGGCGACCAGCGGATCGGCTGGTCGGTCACCGGAGCCGTGATCGACCCGAACCCCACGGACAACGCCACCGAGACGGTCGTCCCGGTCCAGGACGTGCCCCCGACACCGACGCCGACCCCCACCCCGACCC
>NZ_JBCEWQ010000165.1:0-18344 GCF_038448545.1 Streptomyces sp. CLV115 | reverse complement strand
GGAGGTGATGCGCGGTGCGGGCCTGGTCGCTGCCGGCCCGGGGCTGGGGACGGGGTGCGGGCAGTGGCTGGGAGCGGTGGTGGTCGGTGGCCGTGGCGGTGCGGCTGCGCCGGGTGTCGTGGAAGGTGCCGGTGCGGGCGGTCCGGTCGGTGTGCTGGGTGGGCTGATGGGCGCCGGGTGTGTACGCGGCGGAGGGCGGCACCCCGGCGGGCGGCCGGGCGGTGAGCACGGCTCCGGCGGCTGCGGGGGTGGCGCCGGTGACGGTGAGAACGGCGAGGAGGAGTGCGGCGAGGAGCAGCCGGGCCGCACGCGCGGTGCCGGGGTGTGCCGGGGCGCCCGGCCGTGCCCTCGGGGGCACCTTCCCCGGGGGCGGCCCCGGGAGGGGGGTCACCCGGTTTCGCCGATCGCGGCCGGGGCCGTGCCGGCCCGGCGGAGTACGGAGCTGAGGACCAGACCGGCGCCGCGTACGACCGCGGTCGCCGGGTCGTCGGCGGGACGGACCGGGACGCCGAGGCGGACCGCGATCCCACCGGTGATGTCGGGGCGGGCCGCGCCGCCTCCGGTCAGCAACGGGCCCTTGCGCAGGGCCCCGAGAACGGCACCGTGCCGGTCCTGCTTCCACATCTCCGTGATCATGTCCAGCACGGTGCGGACGACGGCGGTGGGCGGCCGGGCCGGATCGAGGTCGTCGAGCCCGGTCTCGGCCTGGCGGGCGTCACGGACCTGCCCGTCGACGAGCACGGTCGCCTCGGTCAGCCCGGCACCGATGTCGACGACGAGCAGCGGCCCGCCGGTCCGCGGCCCGGCGCATGCGGCGGCGGCCCTCGCACTGTCGACGGCGATGACGGTCGTCGGCCCCAGACCGGCGATCAGTTCCGCCGCCTCGGCGCGGTGCCGGGCTCCGGCGAGGACGGGGTGGCTGACCACGATCACGGTGCCGGTGCGGTCCGTACCCAGGGCGGTGTCGGCGATACGGCCGAGCAGCCGGCCGCAGGACTCGGGGTCGACGATGCGCCCCCGCCGGACCGGGCGGCCGGGCCCGGACTCCGTACCGGAGTCGTCGCGGACGTCGGTGTCGGCCAGGACGCCGTGTCCCGGCACCCAGACACGGGTGCGGGAGCTGCCGAGATCGAGGGCGAGGCCGCGGGTGACACCCCGGTGGCCCCGACGGACGGACGGGCCGAGGCGTCGTTCCTCGTGCAGAGAACGCATCGTCCCTCCCCGCCCTGCTGCCGCAGCCACGCATGCCACCCATGGACCCGCTGATAGCGAGGCATGGCCGAGCCCTCACTATGCAATAGGGAGGCAAAGAAAGCCACTCCCGGGCAAAATCCAAGGGCCGGGCCTGTCGTGCGTCACACCTGTGACGGCAGGAAGACGGCGACCAGCTCGGCGAACTCGTCCGGTGCGGCGATCCGGACGCCGAGGTCCTCGGCCTTGGTGCGCTTGGATCCGGCCTTCTCCCCGGCGACCAGGAGCGAGGTGCGCTTGGAGACGCTGGACGAGGACTTCCCGCCGGCCCGCTCGATCAGCTCGTTCATCTCGTTCCGGGAGAGCTTCTCCAGTGCGCCGGTCATGGCTCCGGTGACCACCACGGTCATCCCCTCCAGCGGCAGGCCGTTGCCCGCCCCGTCCCCGTCGGCGGCAGCGGCCTCCGTGCCCTCCTCCCCCGGCTCGGGCGGCGGCGTCGCGCCGGGCTCCGTCATGTTCACCCCGGCGGCCACCAGCTTCTCGATCAGCGGGGCCAGCTCCACCAGCTCCGCGACGACGCCCGCGGCCTTCTCCTTGCCGATGCCGTCGACCCGCTGGAGCTCCTCGGCGTCGGCCGCCCTGATCCGGTCCATGTCCGCGAAGTACCGGGCGATGCGCCGTGACATGGAGCGCCCGGTGCCGCGTACGCCGAGCGCGCAGAAGACCCGGGAAAGCGGCTGGGTCCGGGCCGTCCCGATGGCGGCCAGGAGGTTGTCGGTGCTGGTCTCGCCCATCCGTTCCAGACCCAGCAGCTGATCCCGGTCGAGGGTGAACAGGTCGGCGAAGTCGGCCACCAGACCCGCGTCGACGAGCTGGACGACACGGGTCGCGCCGAGGCCCTCGATGTCGAGCTGGTCACGGCCGGCCGCGTACGAGACGGAGGCGACGAGCCGGCAGTCGCGGCCGCGGACGCAGCGCCAGCGCTGCTCGCTGGTGTCTATCTCGGAGCCGCACTGCGGGCAGGCCTCGGGGAAGTCGATGGGCTTCTCGTCGCCGGTGCGCAGATGGGCGACGGGGGCCTCGATCCGGGGGATGATGTCGCCCGCCTTGTAGACCATCACCCGGTCGCCCAGGCGCAGATCGCGGCGGGTGATGTCGGCGGGGTTGTGCAGCGTGGCGTAGCCGACGGTCGAGCCGTCGATCTCGACCGGCTCCAGCACGGCGCGCGGCGCGATGATCCCGGTCCGGCCCACGTTCCATTCGACGGCCAGGAGCCGGGTGACCTTCTCGACGGCCGGGAGCTTGTACGCGATGGCCCAGCGCGGCGCCCTGGTCCCGGAGCCGGCCTCGCGCCGGTCGGCGGCGAGGTCGGCCTTGATCACGATGCCGTCGATGCCGAACGGCAACGAGGCGCGCAGGGCCGCGACCTCCTCGACCCGGCTCTGCACCTCCTCGACCGTGGCGACGGTGCGGGGCGCGACGTCCGTGTCGGCCGCGGTGTGCACGCCGAGCCCGGCGACGTAGGAGAGGACCTCGCTGTGCGGGAGTCCGGCGAGCCGGTCGGTCAGCTCGCCGGAGTCGGGCAGTGGCAGGGCGCCGTAGGCGAAGAACGTCATCTCCACCGTGTAGGCGCGGTCCTTGGCGCGGAGGGTGCCCGCCGCGCCGTTTCTCGGGTTGGCGAAGGGGGCGCCGCCGTGTTCGGTCCGTACGGCGTTGGCCTGCTCGAACTGCTCGGTGGTCATGAGGATCTCGCCGCGCATCTCGATCGTCACCGGTTCGGCGAGCTGCTCGGGCAGACCCACCACGGTGCCGATCGCATGCGAGACGTCCTCGCCCGCGGTGCCGTCGCCCCGGGTGATCAGCTGTTCCAGGCGGCCCGCCCGGTAGCGCGCCGCGACGGCGAGCCCGTCGAGCTTCGGTTCCACGCTCCAGGCGGCGACGGGGCGGCCTATCCGGCGCTCCAGCGACGCCGTCCAGGTGACGAACTGTTCGGCCGAGAAGACGTTGTCCAGGGACAGCATCGGAACGGTGTGCGGCACGTCCCCGGTCGCGGCGCCGCCCGCCACCTTGCCGGTCGGGGAGGCGTCCAGCATCTCCTCCGGGTGTTCCTGTTCGTATGCGGCGATCCCCCGCACCAGCCGGTCGTAGGCGTCGTCGTCGAGCGTGCTCTCGCCCGTGGCGTAGTACGCGGCGGCGGCCCGCGACGCCTCCTCGACGGCGGCGGCGTAGGCGGCGGTGTCGGCGAGCACAACAGCTGAGTTCGTCATGGCCCCCATCCTGCCGCCCACCACTGACAACGGCCCTCAGTCGGCTGCCCGGACCGTTCCGTCCGGCTCGTCGGTTCCTTCCGGCTCGTCGGTGCCGTGTGCCGCGCCCGGTGGCGGCAGCGGAATCTGCGGGCCCGAGCACTCCCGCAGCCAGCGCCGGAGCACGTCGTGCACCCGTTCCGCGCCGACCAGTTCCGTGCCCGGGGCCACCGGCGCGGACAGCTCGGACGGCCACAGCAGGAACGGTCTGGACTGCTCGCCGCCCAGGCCGCCGTGCGAGCCGACCTGTTCCTCGAAGGCGTGCACACAGCCCGTGGCGCCGTCGTACATCGAGTTGACCATGATGTCGGCGACGTGCGGGAAGGTGTCGGTACGGCGCACCGCCGCGGCCGCCCCGGGGCCGAACGGGGCCAGCGGCCCCTCCCCGTCCACCAGCTCCGACACCGGGATCTGCGCGCCGCCGCGGCCCAGCACCACCGATCCGTGCCGCTCGCTGCGGACCAGCAGGAAGCCGATGCCGGGGTGGTTGGCGAGGGTGCCGAGGAGGGCGGGGTGACTGTTGTCGAGCTGTTCGCGCGAGGCCCGCCCCGCGATGTCGGGGAAGGAGATCAGGCCGAGGTTCCCGGAGGCGAGGACCACCGGGTCGGACGGTTTCGCGAGGAGCTCCGCAGCGACCTCGCCGACCGGCCGGTGCAGGGCGATGCGTACCGCGTCACGCGCCTCCGAGCCGCTGCGGGTGCGCTGTGCCCGGCGGGACACCGGCAGCCCGCAGCCGGCCCGGACCAGGTCCTTGAGGGTCAGTCCGTACGCCCCCGCGAAGGTCTCCCCGGGGCTCTGCCCGTGGTCGGAGAGCAGCACGATCCGGTAGGTGCGCGGGGTGTGTTCGGCGACCTTGGCGATCAGGGCGAGCGAGCGGTCCAGGCGGGCGAGCACCTTCTCCGCGTCGTGGCTGTCGGGTCCGGAGTGGTGCGCCACCTCGTCGTAGGCGACCAGGTCGGCGTAGACGGCGGTCCGGCCGGCGAACATGTCCCCGATGACGGCGGAGACCACCACATCACGTTCGACGACGGTCGCGAAGGCCCTGATGAAGGGGTACAGACCGCCGCGCTTGATCCGGGGCGTGACCTTCCGCATCCGCGCCCGGGTCGACTGGCCGATCTCGCGGCAGACCTCGGCGACGAACGAGAGCGCGGTGCGCACGGCATTGGCCGGGTCGGAGAAGTACGCGAAGTATCCGGCCCGGGAGCGGCGGCCCTTGCCGAACCGGGCCGCCATGGACAGGACGAGCGCCAGCTGGTCGGCGCCGCCGCTGAAGAGGTTGCCCCGGCTGGCGCCGTCCAGGGTGAGCAGTCCGCCGTCGTGGGTGCGCGCGATGGCCCTGCGCTGGAGTTCGAGGGCGCTGGCGGGTCTGCTGGAGACCATGACGTCGCCGGTCTCCTTCTCGTACCAGCGGAAGGCGGGGACGTCGTGGTTGCTGCCGTGCAGGATGCCGAGCTGGCTGGCCCCGGTCTGGCTGGACCAGTCGGTGCGCCACGGGGTCAGCCGGTGCCCCTCCTTGTCGGCCAGCCACTGCGCGACGGTCGGCATCAGCCCTTCGTCGGCGGCGCGGGCGAGCGCGTCGTGGCCGACGCCGTCGAGCTGGATGAAGACGGTGCCCGGCGGCCCGCTGCGGCCGCTGTCCGTGCCGGTGCGGCGCCGGCGGCGGACGGCCAGCCGGGAGAGCCTGCGCCGGTAGGCGTTGTCGTCGCGGACGGCGAGTGCGGTGGAGGTGGCCGAGGCGACGGCGGACATCGCGGCCGCGACGACGACGGCCGTCTCCGGGTTGGCGGCGCCGCGCCCGTCCGGAATGAGCCGCAGGGCGAGCAGCAGCAGCGAGCCGTTCAGGAAGAAGACGAGCAGCCCGAGGACCAGTGCGGGCACGATGAGCAGCGCCCGCACCACGACGGGCCAGACCAGTGCGGAGAGCAGACCGAACGCGCCGGCGCCCCAGGCCGCGGTGAACGCGATCTTGGTTATGCTGTCGCCGTCGTCCGACTGGAGCTGGAAATCCGGCAGAATCCCGGCGAGCGCCAGCATCGTGAGCGTCGAGACCGCCCAGACCACGACCACTCGCATCAGGGCGCTGCCGGCTGCTCGCCATCGCCCGTCTCTCACGCCTTGCCCACCTCACGTCCGGCCCCACCGTTCCGGGCCTCGGCCCCCAGCCTTTCACAGCGGGGCCGGAGGCCTCCGGGACCGGACGGTCAGCAGCCGTCGTAGCCGGCGGTCGGCATGGAGAGTCTGCGGTGCACGCTCGCCTTGCTGCGGGCGGTGTACGGCGGCTCGTCCAGCCCGGCGAGCTCCAGGCGCACGCCGCGCCGCTCGCACTCCGCGGCGAACTCCGGCACCGAGGTGAGGGCCCGTGCCAGCACGCGGTCGTTGGCGGCGACGAAGAGTTCGACGTCGCCGCTCTCGACGTCGGTCCACAGGGCGTGGTGGTCGGGGCGCAGTCCGTAGAGGCGCAGCTGCCGGGTGACGACGTAGCCCTTGTCCGCGGCCCAGCGGGCGCACATGTCCTGCTGGCTGCGGGTGTCCACGAGGAACGGGTCGCTGTCGAGCTCTTCCAGCGGTGTGAGGCTGGCGATGGCCGCCACCCTCACGTCCGTCACGTCCCCCATGGCCGTTCCCCCCGTGCTAGGCGTATCGGCGACCCTACCCTCCGCTCCGCCGCGCAAAAAGGCGCGTGCCGGGACGGAAGGGGTCGGGAGGAGTGCGGCGGGCGGGCCCGGGACACCTGTGCGCCCCCAGCCCTTAGGCTCGATGCCGGGGACAGGGTTCAAGGAGCCCGGGAACGAGGAGGGATCGCGTGCCGGTGGAAGTCACCTGGTGGGGTCATGCCACGTGCACGATCGAGGACTCCGGGGTCCGGGTGCTGACCGATCCGCTCTTCGTGCGGCGGATGGCGCATCTGCGGCGCCGCCGCGGTGAGCTGCCCGGTCCCGAGGCGGCGGTCGCGGACGTCGTGCTCGTCTCGCATCTGCACTCCGACCATCTGCATCTGCCGTCCCTGGCCAGGCTCGCCCCCGGCAGCAGGCTGATCGTGCCGGTGGGCGCGGTGCGCGCGGTGCCGGGGCTGCGGGTGCTGCGTTCGATGCGCGGGCTGCGGATCACCGAGGTCGGCGCGGGCGACGAGGTCCGGGTCGGCGAGGTGCGGGTGCGGGCGGTTCCGGCGCTGCACGACGGCAGGCGGCTGCCGATGGGCCCGCATCGCTCCCCCGCGCTGGGCTTCGTGGTCGAGGGCGAGGCGCGGACGTACTTCGCCGGGGACACCGGGCTCTTCGACGACATGGCCGAGGCCGTCGGCCCGGTGGACGTGGCGCTGCTGCCGGTCGGCGGCTGGGGCCCGTATCTGGGCCACGGTCACCTGGACGCGGGCCGGGCGGCGCAGGCGCTGACCCGGCTGGCACCGAGGTCGGCCGTGCCGGTGCACTACGGCACGTACTGGCCGATCGGCATGGACGGGGTCAGGCCGCACGAGTTCCACGCGCCGGGTGACGAGTTCGTCCGCAAGGCGGCACTGCTGGCGCCGGAGGTGTCGGTGCACCGGCTGTCCCACGGCGAACACGTGCGGCCGGAGGCCGCCAGGTGATCCATCAGGTCGTGGGGCAGTTGCCCCCGGAGTCGACGCAGCAGGCGGTCGGCTATCCGTCGCTGTTCCTGCTGGTGGCGCTGGGTGCGCTGGTGCCCGTGGTGCCCACGGGCGCGCTGGTGAGTTCGGCCGCGGTGGTGGCGCTGCATCAGTCGTCGCCGTTCTCGCTGCTGATCGTCTTCGTGGTGGCCTCGGCCGCGGCGTTTCTCGGTGACGTCTGTCTGTACTGGCTCGGCCGGCGCGGGGTGCAGTCGAAGAACGGCTCGAAGTGGCTGCGGACGATACGGGACCGGGCGGCTCCGGAGCGGCTGGCGCAGGCGCAGCGCAAGCTGGACGAGCACGGTGCGATGGTGCTGGTGCTGTCCAGGCTGGTGCCCGCCGGGCGGATTCCGGTGATGCTGGCGTGCCTGCTGGGCCGGATGCCGCTGCGGCGGTTCGCCCGTGGCGATGTGCCGGCGTGTCTGGCGTGGGCGGCGACGTACCAGCTGATCGGGATCCTGGGCGGTTCGCTCTTTCCCGAGCCGTGGCAGGGGGTGGTCGCGGCGGTGGGTCTGACGCTGCTGGTCAGCGGGGGGCCCGCGGTGTGGCGCAGGGCTCGGGCAAGGTTCAGCCACTGATCGTGCGGGGTGCCGGTTCCAGTACCCGCGAGCCGCCGATCGGCAGGTCCCAGAGCCGGTCTCGTGGGTGTCCGGCCCGTTGCCAGGCGGTGCGCAGCCGGGTCAGCGGTTCGAGCACGGGTTCCGCGGAGAGCAGGAAGGTGGCCCAGTGCATCGGCGCCATCGCCCGGGCGCCGAGGTCCTCGTACGCCTGCACGGCCTCCTCGGGATCGGTGTGTACGTCGCCGAGCCACCAGCGCGGTTCGTACGCGCCGATCGGCAGGAGGGTCAGGTCGATCCCGGGGTACCTGCTGCCGATCTCGCCGAACCAGTGCCCGTAGCCGGTGTCCCCGGCGAAGTGGATCCGCTGCGCCTCGGCGCCGGGGGCGGTGATGATCCAGCCGCCCCAGAGCGAGTGGCAGGTGTCCGTGAGGGTCCGCTTGGACCAGTGGTGGGCCGGTACGAAGTCGAAGCGGACCCCGTCGAGCTCGGCCGATTCCCACCAGTCGAGTTCGGTGACACAGGTGAAGTGGCGCCGGCGGCACCAGCGGCCGAGTCCGGCGGGGACGAGGAGCGGGGTGTCCCTGGGCAGTCTGCGCAGGGTGGGGGCGTCGAGGTGGTCGTAGTGGTTGTGGCTGATCACGACGGCGTCCACGGGCGGCAGGTCTTCCCAGCGGACGCCGACCGGGGTGATCCTGGCCGGGGTCCCGAGGATGCGACGGGACCAGACGGGGTCGGCGAGGACGGTCAGTCCGCCGGTGCGGATGATCCAGCTGGCGTGCCCGGCCCAGGTGACGGACGCGGTGCCGTCGGGGGTGGCCGGCAGGGGGCCGGGGGCGTAGGGAAGGCGGTCGATGCCGCGCAGGCCCTCCGCGTTGGGCCGCAGGCCGCGCTCACGGGCCAGCCGGGACATGCCCATGACACTCGGGAGGGGTGCGGTGAGCCGGTCCGCGAAGCTCCTGGGCCAGGTCCGGACCTCGCCGAGCGGACGCGGTGCGACGATCCGGCCGTGAGGGGCGTGGCGCGGCTGCGGCTGTGCGGTCCCGGCGCGGGAGCGCTCGGTCTGTTCCGTCATCGGGAGACTCCCGTCTCGCAGTTCCTCATCGGAGTTCGTCGAGGGCCGTTGCGAAAATGCTCAGGGCCTCGGCCACATGCGGCAATTCCAGGGGCGCCACAGCGGTGAGGGACTCCAGTTGCTGCTGCGGGGTCGATCCCAGCAGCTTCCCGGTGCCCAGCCGTACCCGCAGCGCCCCCAGTTCGTCGCCGAACCGGTGCCCGCCCGGCGTCGGCGCGCCGAGACGTTCCGTCAGGTACTCCTCCAGTTCCAGCGAGTCCGTGACGCCGCGGCCCGCCAGCCGGGATCTGAGCGGGCCGAGATCGGCGTAGAGATGGCGCCCGGCCTGCGGGGGCCTGGCCAGCGCGCCTGCCGCCAGGACCGCGTGGTGGGCCGCGACGGCGACCCTCGCCTGGAACGCGGCGGCCCTGCGGGCCCGGTCCGTCACGGCCTCCGGTTCGCGCAGCGCGTGGGCGGCGGCCATGGCGACCGGCCCCGCGACGGGCGCGCCGAGCGCGGTGAGGATGTCGAGCGTCCGGGCGTGGCGCACCGCCGCCCGTTCGGTGTCCGGGAACCGGGCGACCGCGACCGGCCAGGCGGACGGGGTCAGTGCGCCGGCGAGATCGCAGACGACCGTGACGTCGTCGGGGCACATCTCGGCCGGGCTGAGCAGGACCGTGTCGTGCGGCCGGTGCAGGGTGTCGCGCCAGGTCTCGTCGCTGACGACGTGCAGTCCCTCGGCGATCGCCGCCTCGCAGGCCTCGCGGACCAGCTCCGGCGGGGCGACGGTGGCGGTCGGGTCGTCGACGACGGAGATCAGCAGCAGCCGGGGCCTGCCGCCCTCGGCACGCACCCTGCGCACGGTCTCCAGCAGCGCGTACGGGTCGGGCACGCCACCGCACTCGGCCGGGGTCGGCACGTGGTAGGCGGGCCTGCCGAGCAGCCGGGCCTGCGGGATCCAGGTGGCGGGGCAGGGGCGCGGCATGAGTACGTCGCCGCCGTGCGCGGCGATCAGCGCGAGCAGCAGCGGCGAGGCGCCCGGGGCCGCGGCGATGCGCTCCGGGCCGCCGGGCAGCCCGCGCCGCTCCCAGTAGGCGGCCGCGGCGGTGCGCAGGGCGGCTCCGCCACCGGTCGGTTCGGGATCCCCGCGGCCCGCCGCCGCGGCGAGCACCTCGGCCAGCTCGGGCAGCACCGGCAGCCCCGGATCGGGGGCGGGCGGCCCGTACCGGACGGGGCCGCGGTCCTCGCGTACGGAACGCGCGCCGCCCCCGGGCCGTCCGGTCCGCTCGGTCCGCTGCCGCGCCATCCGGGCCTCCTTCGCCGCCGCCCCGTCACCCTGTCGCGCCGTCTCGCGCTCAGGGCCCTTTATACGAGGGTTCGGCCGGCCGCGCCCGCCGGCGAAGCGGCGGGACGCCGATGACGCGGGATCAGCCGGCGAAGGGCGTACCGGGCAGTCCGCGCCCCGCGCCGGGCAGCACCAGCAGTGAACCGGACAGCGGGTGCGGGGCGGTGAGCCCGGTGCGGGCGGTGGAGATGTACAGGTCGTCGAGGTCCCGGCCGCCGAAGGCGCAGGCGGTCGGGCGCCGGACCGGCACCGGGACGATCCGGTCCAGGGCGCCGTCGGGCGTGTACCGGCGCACCGCGGCGCCGTCCCACAGGGCCGCCCAGACGGCCCCCTCGGCGTCGACCGTCAGCCCGTCGGGGAAGCCGGCGCCCTCCTCGACGGTGGCGAACGGGCGCCGGTTCACGGCGTGTTCCCCGTCGAAGTCGAAGACGTCGATCCGGCGCGTCGGTGTGTCGATGAAGTACATCAGCGACCCGTCCGGGCTCCAGCCGATGCCGTTGCCGCAGGCCACGACGGGCAGCACCGCGGTCACCGCGCCGTCGGCCGCGACACGGGTGAGGCTGCCGCCGTCCGGGGCACCGTCGTAGCGCATGCTGCCCGCCCACAGGGCCCCGTCCGGCGCGACCGCCGCGTCGTTGCCGCGCCGGCCCGGCACCGGGTCACGGACCAGCCAGCAAAAGGCGCCGTCGGCGTCGTACAGGCCGATGCCGTCGCGGAGATTGACCACGAGTCCGCCGCCGGCGCGCGGTTTGGCGGCCCCGACGTGCTGTTCGGTCGCCATCACCGTACGGCGGCCGCTCACCGGGTCGTAGGTGTGTACGCGCGCGGAGACGATGTCGACCCAGATCAGCCGGCCGGTGGCCGCGTCCCACGTCGGCCCCTCGCCGAGTTCGGCCTGCTCATGTACGGCCACGTCCAGGTGCGGTGCTTTCACTTCTGCCTCTCACGCCGGAATGTCGAACACACAATAGAGCGCCTGGCCGGCCCTCAGGCCCGCCGGCCGAGCAGTGCGAGCAGCCGGGTCTGCGGGTCGGCGTCCGGTGCGCTCTCCACGGGCGCGTCGAACAGTCCGCTCTGCGAGAGGTCCTTCGCGTACGGCCCGACCTCGCGGCGGGCGAAGTCGACCAGCCGGGCGGGCAACCGCTCGTCGGCGCCGATCGCCCGCGACAGGTCCCAGGCGTGCACCACCGCGTCGGCCACCATCTGCGCGCAGTAGGCGTCGGCGGCGGTGTCCCCGTACGAGAGGTTCACCGTCCGCTCCAGGGCGCCCGGAGCCTCGAACGCCGTTCGCGCCCCGGCGGCCGCCCGGTCCCACGCGGCCACGGGGTCCTCGCCCAGTACATCGCCCGCGAAGGCGTCGCCGACCTCGGCGACGGTGCGGCCCCCGGTGACGAGCGGCGGCACCCAGAGCTGTTCGCAGGTGAGATGGGCGACCAGGTCCCGGACGGTCCATTCGGTGCACGGAGTGGGTGCGGACCACTGGTCCTCGCGCACCGCGTGCACCCGGTCGGTGAAGAGCCGGAGCGCCTCGCCGTGGCGTTCGAGGAGTTCGCTTGCGAAGACAGATGCCATACGTCCACTCTTCCCGGCCCGGCGCCCGGACGCGAGTGGACCTTGCCCACATACCAAGACGCCTATCTCATATTCCGACATCCCGGCGTACGGTGACGGTACCGATCAGCGCTTCGCGGCCCGCGGTCGCGGCCGCGTTCCGAGAAAGGATCCACGGCCATGCCGAAGGAGACCGCCGTCTACACCCACGGCCACCACGAGTCGGTGCTGCGCTCGCACCGCTGGCGCACCGCCGCCAACTCCGCGGCCTATCTGCTCGACGAGCTCCACCCCGGCCTGACCGTGCTGGACGTGGGCTGCGGCCCGGGCACCATCACCGCGGATCTGGCCGCGCTGGTGGCCCCCGGACGGGTGACCGCCGTCGACACCACCGAGGAGATCCTGTCCCAGGCGGCCGAGGTCGCGGCCCAACGCGGCCTGGACAACGTCGAGTTCACCACCGCCGATGTGCACGCGCTGGACTTCCCCGACGACTCCTTCGACGTCGTCCACGCCCACCAGGTCCTCCAGCACGTGGGCGACCCGGTGCAGGCGCTGCGCGAGATGCGGCGCGTCTGCCGCCCCGGCGGCGTCGTCGCGGCCCGGGACAGCGACTACGCGGCGATGGCCTGGTACCCGCAGGTGCCCGGCCTGGACCAGTGGCTGGACCTCTACCGACGGGTGGCCCGCGCCAACGGCGGCGAGCCGGACGCGGGCCGCCGGCTGCTCTCCTGGGCCCGCCGGGCCGGTTTCACCGACATCACCCCGACCGCCGCCAACTGGTGCTTCGCCACCCCGGAGAGCAGGGCCTGGTGGAGCGGCCTGTGGGCGGACCGCACGGTCGGTTCGGTGTACGCGGAGCTCGCCGTCGAGGGCGGCCGTGCGAGCACCGGGGAACTGGCGGAGATCGCCGCCGCGTGGCGCGAGTGGGGCGCGGCGGACGACGCCTGGTTCATGGTCCCGCACGGCGAGGTGCTCTGCCGGGCCTGAGCACGCCGTCCCTGCGCCGAATCGATCACATGCCCAGGTGTCGCCAACTACCCTTGCGCGCATGGACATTCTGGGAACCACGCTGCGTATCTGCGTCGACGACCTGGAGGCCGCGGTGGCCTTCTACGAGGACCTCACGGGCAGTTCGGCGCTCCGTTTCGAGCGCGGTGGGGTCTCGGTCGCCGCGATCAGCTGCTTTCTCCTGATGAGCGGCCCGGAGTCGGAGCTGGAGATTCTGCGCAAGGTGACGGCGACGATCGCGGTCAAGGACGTCGACGACGCGCACGCCTCCCTCAGCCGGGTCGGCGCCCGGATCATCGCGGGTCCGGTGCCGACGCCGGTCGGCCGCAATCTGATCGCGGTGCACCCGGACGGCTCGGTCTTCGAGTACGTGGACCGGGTGCCGTCCGGCGGGTGAGGGCCGGACGGCACCGGTGCGGCCTCGTCAGCGCTCGGGGCGCATCCGGAAGTTGTACCGGTCGGGCAGCGGCTCGTCCGTGATCCCGGCCCACACCTCGTCCAGGATCTGCGCGCCCTCACGCAGATCCTCGACCTCGAAGCCCTCGTCGAAGACGGCGCGGGCGGCGGCCCGGTCGTCCTCGGCGGTCAGCAGCCGGGCCTCCAGCAGACGGAACCGGCCGCGCTCCCGGATCGCCGGAGGCAGGGCGGCCCAGACGGACCGGGCCGCCGCGGGGCGCCCGGCCGCCAGCAGCGCCTCCAGCGCCTCCCGGCCCAGCGCCGCCGCGGCCGCCGTCCAGGCCTCGCCCTCGTCGCGGCGCTCCGCGCACAGGTCGTCGAACGCCTCGCCGTAGAGATCCGCGGCCCGGTCCCGCTGTCCTCCCTCCTCCGCGGCGACCGCGAGGCACCGCAGCAGCGGCCAGCGGGACGGGGCGAGCACCAGTGCGCGCTCCCAGCTGCGGACCGCCTGGGCTCGGTCGCCGGCATGCCACTGGGCGATGCCCAGGTGGTATTCGGTGAGAGGTTCGGCGGGGGCCGTCTCCAGCATGTCGCGCCAGTGCGGGGAGACCATGGAAGGACCGGGCGGGGCCGCCCGGCGCGGCTCGGGGAAGGTGCCCTGGTCCAGCAACTCCAGCCAGGGCTGCTGCTGTTCACCGAGGGTGGATTCGGCGAACGGGGTGCCGGGGAGCTCGTACTTGCCCCGTCTGACCTCCAGCGCGCCCCAGCCCGATCCGGTGGCGAGCGACTCGCCGGGTTCGGTGTCGGCGAAGGGACGCCAGGCGGCGTGGGCGGCCTCGACATCGGCCCGCGGCAGCGCCTCGGCGAGCCGCCGCTCGGTCTCGGCGCGGGCCGCCGCCCAGTCCTCGCCGTGCACGGCGAGCGGGTCCGCGGACAGCGGCCCGTACGACTCCAGCCAGCTGAACTCGGCGCCCGGTTCGAGGGGGACGTGCTCCAGCTGGGTGCGGGCGAGTCCGGCCTGGATCTCGGCGTATCCGACGGTGCCGGGCTCGGTCAGCCACTCCTGCCAGCGCCGCCCGCCCGCGCCACCGCCCCAGAGGAACAGCTTGCGGCCGCGCAGCAGATCGGTCGACGTCTGGACGAGCCCGTGACCGTTCTCGTCGAGCGAGGCTATCCAGCGCCGGGCGCCCTCGGGCACCTCGTAGAAGTAGTCGGCGGGGAACTCGCCGCGCAGCGGGTACGTCCGGTCGACGGAACCGGACACCGGGACCGGAACCCGGGTCAGGGTCCGTTCGTACCCGAAGTGCCAGGCCTCGTCGGCGGGGGCGAGAACGCGGGTGCGTTCCCCTTCGGGGACGGCGATGTTGGACCACCAGTACACCGGCGCGGTGTGTTCGTGCGGATTGCGGATCCGTACGCCCACGTGCAGGAAGTCGGAGTCCTCCGGCAGCCACAGGTCCACCTGGAACGGCAGGTCGCGCAGCCGTTCCCACTCCCAGAGGCGGACCATCTCGCCGCCGTCGGGCGCGGGGACCCGGGCCGCGTGGAGCGGGGCGCAGGACAGTGCGGTGTGGCCCGTGGCGCCGATGTTCCATTCGATGCCGCCGGAGAACCAGGCGCCGTTGAGCGCGAAGTCGGCGGGCTGCAGCACGGGGTTGCGGTAGAGGAGCTCCCGGCCGGTCGGCTTGTGGTGGAGGGAGTGGACGCGGCCGCCGAGACCGGGCAGCACCGTGGCCCGCAGCCGGTCGTTCTCGATGACGATCGCGTCGAGTGCGGTGGGGGTGCGCTCGCGCCCGTAACCGTCGAGGATGCGTGTGGGCAGCACGGTGGACAGTGGCTGAAAGCCGATCTGCCGTGCCATGTCACGTGGCAGCGCGGCCCGGTCGCGTTCGTCGACCACATGCGTCTCGTCGAGCGGCCGCAGCGCGGGCAGCGGATTCTCCGGGCCCAGCGGCCCGGCGGGCAGAGTCAGTACGGTACGTCGCACGGTCGTGGCCAAGGCAACCTCGCTCCCTCGCGCGGGCCGCCACAGGTCCGGGCGCCCCCCGATGACCATGGAACACGCTCGGCAACACCCTGGCCAGGGGCTTCGTCGTCAGACTTCGGCAAATACCCGGTGGAGCGCTCCCCTGGGCCCGCCTCCCGAAAAATCGGGTGCGCATCGCCCACACCGCCGTAGCCTTGGCCCTCGACGGGGATCGGTGGCAGAGGCCGGTGCGGCATGCCCGAACGGAACGCGGAGCGGAACACGATGAGCACGCAGCACACCTACCGAGTGATCGTGCGCGGCACCTGGGACGGTCTGACGGACGAGGCCGGTGCCCGGCTGCTGTCCGAGGTGGACGATCACGGCCTGAGTGCGATGCAGTTCACCGAGGAGGGCTCGCTCACCTACGACCGCGTGCTCAAGCACTTCAGCTTCCGGTACGTGGTCGTCTGCGACGCCGAGGACGGCGAGGAGATGGCGGCCGCGATCGCCGAGGACCGGGCCGAGACCTACCTCGGCGAGCGCGGGTACGGGCATGGCGCACTGCGGTCCACGGTGACGGACATGGACACCATGAAGATCAATTACAAGGGGCGGCGCGGCTAGGGTCTTCCGCCGGACTGCCGCCGTCGCCCCCCTTGAGCACAGCGCGTCACGGGAGGCCGCCCCGCGGCCGGGGTGGACTCCCGTGGCGCGGACGCGGCGTACGGCCCGCAGCCGGTCGTCCGGCAGCACTTCGCCCCGCCGGACGTGCGGCGGGGCGAAGTGCCGGGGCCGGGCCCCGGAGTTCGTGGGCTACTGGCCCGCGGCCTTCTTCCGGCGGAGGAAGAACACGGCGCCGCCGCCGAGCACGACGAGGGCCGCCGCGACACCGGCGATCACCGGCGTGGCGGAGGAGCTGCCGGTCTCGGCGAGGTCACCGTCGCCGGTGGCGGAGCCGGTGGCCGAACCGGTCGAAGCACCGGTGGCCGGGCTCTCGGACGTGACCGGGGAGGGCGACTCGGACGGGGCCACGGTGGGCTTGGTGCCCGGGGTCGCCGTCTTGCAGTCGAGGACGCCCTTGAAGTTCTTCTCGAAGCCGTTCGGGCCGGTGATGGTGAAGTCGTAGGCCGCGTCCTCGGCGACCGGGACCGTCACCGTCTTGGTCCCACCGGCGGGAACGGTGTACTTCGCGCCCTTGAGGTCGAAGGTCCAGTCCTCGTCGCCCTCGTTGGTGGCGAGGACGCTCACGCCGCCCTTCACGCAGTCGTTGGCGACCGAGACGGCCGGGACGGCACCCTTCTTCGCCCATGCCGCGGTGGCCCTGGCGGTGACCGACGAACGGCTGGAGCCCGCCAGGATCAGCGTCTGGCTGGGGCCGTCGGTGCTGACGAAGGCCCGCCCGAGCGGCACCTCGGTGCCGGCCTGGGCGATCAGGTCGGTGGAGCCGTCGGCGGTGCCGGCGGGCACGTCCAGGAAGACCTGGGCGCCGTCGCCCGCGGACTCGACCGGCTTGCCGTCCTTGTCGACGATCCGGGAACCGGCCGGTGCGCCGGGGGCCAGGGACAGCGTGGCGGCCGACGAGTTCGTGCCGACGGTGATCGGTCCGAGCCTGTCACCGGACTTGCCCGCCACGGACGACGGGGAGAGGCTGAGCGACGCCTCGGGCTCCTTCAGGGCTTCCGCCTTGTCGAGGAGGTACTCGGTGAGCAGCTTGGCGTCGGCATCGGCCGGGGTGGCGGTGACCTTGTCCGAGAAATGCCAGATCGCGGCCTGCGTCGCCGCGGCGGCGTCACCCTTGTCGAGCCCCTTGGCGCCCACCTTGCCGGCCAGGTCGTTCACGCCGACCTTCGGGTAGGAGTTCTCCAGGATCCAGAGGATCCTGCCCGCGTCGACGTTGTTGTGCAGCGACGACTCGCCCCAGCCGACTTCCTTGTAGTTGTAGCCCTGCTTCGCCCCGGTCCGCAGGTCGATGCAGTACGTCGAGAGCGTGCCGCCCTGCTGGACGCGCATCTCGAAGAGCCCGGCGCGGCCGACGGACCAGCGGCTGCCGTCCGTCTCCTTGATGTCGACCCGGCCGTAGTCGGTCATGCCGCCGAGCTTCGCCGTGGCTCCGCCCGTACCCCGGGTGTTCTCGTCCGCTGCCGCGGAACCGGCCGTGGCTATCGCACCTGTCACGACCAGACCCGACGCCAGGGTCGTGGCGGCCAGGCGGGCAACGCGCCGCCGGAAGATAGAGATCATGAAATTCCCCTCTAGGGCAGGCCACTCCGCGTGGTCAGTGCATGCGGAGGTGCCTGCGGAAGACTCAAAGGGCATATGCACGCCCCGAGTACGCGAAATCCTAGAGACGGAAATCCTGCTGCTTCCGGGCCATATGGCTCAGATAAGGATTCCGAGTCGGAATCGTGACCAAGAGGGAGGCGGAGCACGGAACGTGACAGAGTCACAGTGAACCTGCCCCAGTCCCCCCTCTCGCCCGCGACCCTGCGGGTCTCAGGTGCGTTTGAAGAACTCGACCTCCCCCACCGCGATCGGCCGCCCCTCGCCCTGGCCGGCCGCGGCCTTCAGCACCAGCTGGACGGAGACGACGTCGCTGATCCCGGTCCGTACCGTCTGCCGGCCCGGCTTGTCGGTGAGCGTGACCGCCTTCTTCCGGACCTCGCCGTCCTTTGTGGTGATGACCAGTTCGGCCTCGGTGGGCCTGGCCCCCTGCCGGAATTCCTCGGGCTTCGTCGACACTCCCGTGTACACCACGACGCCGACCAGCCGGAACGGCTTCTCGAAGACGCACGTCAGCGACGAGCCGAGGGCGGGCGCGCCCCAGTACCTGTTGGTCAGCCCGTCGATGGCGGCGGATGCCGGGTGGCCGGGGGTGTGGGCGCTCGCGGTGGCCCCGGACGGGCTGATCTCCGCCGTGCCGCCGAGTTTGTCCCGTACGTCCTCGAAGACGTAGCGCCCGGCGGGTACGAGCAGGAAGCCCGCGATCAGCAGCCCGACGATCAACAGCGCCAGCACGGTCCGCCGCAGCGCGCGGCCCGAACCGTTCCGCACCCGGCGGCGGAACGGCCACACCGTGCGCCACCAGGGCAGCGGTGCGGGCTGCTCCCGGGTCTGCAGCGGTGCGGCACAGCGGCGGCAGAACTTGCGTTCCGGCAGGTTCGGGGTGCCGCATGCCGGGCACGGCGGCCCCTCCGGCTCCTCCTCCGCCGCCACGGGCCGCACGACGGGCCGCCGGACGATCGGCTGCGCTGGCTGCACCGCGCCCACCTGCTCGTCCGCAGCCGGTGAGTCCGGCCGTACGGGGGCCGGTTGCGCCGGTCGTTCCGGGCGTACGGG
>NZ_JBCEWQ010000164.1:0-18391 GCF_038448545.1 Streptomyces sp. CLV115 | reverse complement strand
CCCCGCAATTCCCCCGTACCGCAAGGAGATCCCCGTGGCAGTCGTCGCGGAACCAACCCGCCGGGGCCGTCGCAGCGGGCCGCAGGCGCGCCGCGAGGCCCGGATCGGCCTGCTCTTCGTCCTTCCGTGTTTCCTGCTCTTCCTGGCGTTCCGGTTCGGTCCGGGCATCGCCGGTGTACTGATGAGCTTCACCGACTACTCCCTCACGGGCGGTGGCAGCTTCATCGGGCTGGACAACTTCACCCGCCTCTGGGACGACCCGCTGTTCTGGCAGGCGCTGAAGGTCACGGTCCTCTACACCGTGCTCGCCGTGCCGGGCACGCTCATCGCCTCGGTGTCGCTGGCACTGATCACCCGCCGTGCGTTCCGCGGCGCGAAGTTCTTCCGTTCGGTGTTCTTCCTGCCGGTCGTCACCTCGCTGGTGCTGGCCGCCACCGTCTTCGTCTGGATCTTCTCGACCGGCGGGCCGTGGTCCACCGTGATGAGCTGGTTCGGGATGTCCGAGGGTTCCTGGCTCTCCGACGACGTGCTGGTGCTGCCCGCGCTCGCGATCGTCGGCGTCTGGTCCCGCTTCGGCTACGGGATGCTCATCCTGCTGGCCCGGATGCAGGACATCCCCCGGGAGCTGGAGGAAGCCGCGCTCACCGACGGCGCGGGCCCCTGGCAGCGGTTCCGGTACATCGTGCTGCCGCAGCTCAAGCCCGCCCTGTTCTTCCTCGCCGTGATCGAGACGACGGCGTCGTTCCAGGTCTTCGACGCGGTGTACACGATGACCGGCGGCGGCCCCGCCAACGCCAGCTACACGCTCGTCTTCCAGCTCTACGACGCGGGCTTCAAGTACTTCGACCTGGGTTACGCCTCCGCCATCGGCGTCGCGCTCTTCGCGCTGACCGTGGTGGTCGCGGTGATCCAGCGGCTCGTGATCGGGAAGGACCAGTGACCATGACCGCAGCACCCGCCCAGACCGAGACCCCGCCCGCGGAGAAGGTCCCCGCGGCCCCCGACCGGGCCGCGCGCCGCGCCGAACGCAGGCTGCGCAAGCTCTCGGAGCAGGACACCGTCCCGTACGGCATGCGGCCCACCCGGGCCGGCCGGATCGGCCGCGCCGTCCTGCTGACGGTGGCCGCGCTCGTCACGATCTTCCCGTTCTACGCGATGGTCGTGCTCTCCCTGAAGCCGTCCGCGGCGGTCGAGTTCCCCGGCAGCCTGCTGCCGTGGCCGCTGACCGGCGAGGCGTACGACACCGTCATGAACGCCCAGGACGTGCCGCGCTGGCTGTTCAACACACTGATCTACTCGGTCGTCTCGGTCGTCGGCGTGCTGCTGCTCGCCTCGCTCGCCGGGTACGCCTTCGCCAAGAAGCGCTTCCCCGGCCGGGAGACCATGTTCTGGTCGTTCCTGTCGATGGTGATGGTCCCGTACCACGTCACGATGATCCCGACCTTCGCGATGATCGCGAAGCTGGGCGGTGTGGACACCTACTGGGGTCTGATCGTGCCGACCCTGGCCAACGCCCAGGCGGTGTTCCTGATGCGGCAGTTCATCCAGGGGCTGCCGGACGAGCTCTTCGAGGCGGCCCGGCTGGACGGCTGCAACGAGTGGCAGATCTTCTACCGGATCGTGCTGCCGCTGCTGAAGCCGATCCTGGCCACCCTCGGCGTCTTCGTCTTCCTGTGGCACTGGAACGACTTCCTGTGGCCGCTGATCATCGGCCAGTCCACCGACATGCGCACCCTGACCGTCGGCATCGCCTCGCTCCAGCAGCAGAACGTGCCGCTCAATGTGGTGCTCTCCGGCTCCGTCATCGCGTTCGTGCCCATCTTCGCCGCGTACATGGTGGGCCAGCGCTACTTCACCGAGGGCGTCACCGCGTCCGGAATCAAGGGATAGTCACGAATGTTCACCGATGAGGCCGCGCTCGAAGAGCGGCTCGCCACCCCCTCCCCCGCGCTCGTTGCCGATCTCGGCCGCCTCGAAGGCGATCTGCTGGTGCTCGGCGCGGGCGGCAAGATGGGCCCCAGCCTGTGCCGGCTCGCCCGCCGGGCGCTGGACGCCGCGGGCCGCCAGGACGTGACCGTGTACGCGGTCTCCCGCTGGTCCGACAAGTCCGCCGCCGACGAGCTGGAGGCCGCCGGGGTCTCCACCGTGGCCTTCGACCTGATGGACCCGGCCGCCGACCTGGCCGGACTGCCGGACGCCGGGAACGTCGTGTTCATGGTCGGCGCCAAGTTCGGCTCCGCCGGGGCCCCTTCGCACGCCTGGGCGGTGAACGCCGCGATGCCGGACCGGGTGGCGCGCCGCTGGTCGGGGGCGCGGATCGCCGCGTTCTCCACCGGCAATGTGTACCCGCTGGTGCCGGTCTCCTCCGGCGGCTGCACGGAGAGCGACCCGGTCGGCCCGGTCGGCGAGTACGCCATGTCGTGCCTGGGCCGGGAGCGGATCTTCGGCCACGCCGCGCTGACCCGTGGCACCAGGGTCGCCAACATCCGGCTCAACTACGCGGTCGACCTGCGCTACGGCGTACTCGCCGACATCGCCTACCGCGTGCAGGCCGGCGAGCCCGTCGACGTGACGACCGGCCACGCCAATGTGGTGTGGCAGGGGTACGCCAACGAGGTCGCGCTGCGCTCGCTGCTGCACGCCACCGACGGCGAGGCGTTCACCCTCAACCTCACCGGCCCCGAGACCGCTTCGGTGCGCCGCCTGGCCCGTTGGTTCGGCGAGGAGTTCGGCAAGGAGCCGGTGTTCGCCGGCGAGGAGGCGCCCACCGCGCTGCTCTCCGACGCGAGCCGCTGCCACGCGCTGTTCGGCTATCCGGACGTCGCGCTGCGCACCCTCGTCGAGTGGCAGGCCGACTGGCTGCGCCGCGGGCTGCCGCTGTCCGGCAAGCCCACCAAGTTCCAGGTCCGTGACGGAAGGTTCTGATCCACTCCATGTCCACTCCCTCACTCGCGCCGACCCCCGCCCTGGACGCGCTCGCCCAGGGTGCCGTGATCCCCGCGCACCCGCTCGCCCTGCACGACGACGGCTCCTTCGACGAGCGCCGGCAGCGAGCGCTGACCCGCTACTACCTGGCCTCCGGCGCGGGCGGCGTCGCCGTCGCCGTGCACACCACCCAGTTCGAGATCCGCGAGCCGGAGGTCGGTCTGTTCCGGCCGGTGCTGGAGCTCGCCGCCGAAACGATCGACGCCGAGGCCGGCCGGCCGTTCATCAAGGTCGCCGGTGCCTGCGGGTACACGGCCCAGGCCGTGGCGGAGGCCGAGACCGCCGCCGAGCTCGGCTACGACGCGGTGCTGCTCAGCCCGGCCGTGCCCGGCGCGGACGAGAAGGGCCTGCTGGAGCGGGCGCGGGCGGTCGGCGAGGTGCTGCCGGTGATCGGCTTCTACCTCCAGGAGGCGGTCGGCGGACGCTACCTGTCGCCGCACTTCTGGTCCTCGTTCACCGATCTGCCGAACACGGCCGCGGTGAAGATCGCCCCGTTCGACCGCTACCGCACCGCCGATGTCGTACGCGCCGTGGCCGCCGCCGACCGGGCCGACGAGGTGGCGCTGTACACGGGCAACGACGACGACATCATCGGTGATCTGCTCACCCCGTACGAGACGGCGGGCGGCAGTCCCCGCTGGTTCGCGGGCGGGCTGCTCGGCCAGTGGGCCGTGTGGACCGGCTCCGCGGTGACGCTCCTGGACGACGTCCGCAGGGCCCGCGGCGGGGACCACGAGGCGATGGTGCGCTGCCTGGCCCGGCGCCCCGAACTGACCGACGCCAACAGCGCGGTCTTCGATGTGCGCGGCGCGTTCCGCGGCTGCATCGCCGGGGTCCACGAAGTGCTGCGCCGCCAGGGCCTGCTGGCGAACATCCGGTGCCTGGACCCGGCCGAGACGCTCTCCCCCGGACAGGCCGAGGAGATCAGCCGGGTGGCCGCGGCCTACCCTTGGCTGACCGATGACGCCTTCGTTGCGGAGCACCTCGATGCCTGGCTCTCCTGATCCTGCCGACCGCTCCCGGGTGGTCGTCGCCGTACCGCCGGGCCTGCGCGCCCAGTTCTTCACCGCCGAGGTGTGGCGGGAGCTGGAGCGGGCGGCCGAACTCACCGTCGTCGACGACCACTGGAACCGGGCGGCGGTCGCGGCCGCGCTGCCCGGTGCCCGGGCGCTGATCACCTCGTGGCGGGCGCCCAAGGTGGACGCCGGACTGCTCGCGTCGGCCGACCGGCTGGAGCTGGTGGCGCACACCGGTTCGGCGGTCGCGCCCTACGTCACCGAGGACGTGTTCCGGCGCGGCATCCTGGTCACCCAGGCCGGTGACGAGATGGCCCGCCCGGTCGCCGAGGTGGCCCTCGCCTTCACGCTCTCGCTGCTGCACCGCATCCAGCGCTTCGACCACGCGCTGCGCGGCGGGCTGGAGTGGGCGGCGGCGAGCGAGGCCCCGCCGCGCCACGAGATCCACGGCAGCGACATCGGCGTGATCGGCGCCTCCCGCACCGGGCGCGCCTACATCGCCCTGGTGCGGGCGATGGGCGCGCGGGTGAGCGTCACCGACCCGTATCTGTCCGCCGCGGACGCCGAGGCGCTCGGCGTGGAGTCCGTACCCCTCGAAACGCTGCTCTCGCGCAGCAGGATCGTGGCCGTGCACGCACCGGTCACCGAGGAGACCCACCGGATGGTCGGCGCCGAGCAGCTGGCGCTGATGCCGGACGGGGCGGGTCTGGTGAACACCGCCAGGTCCTGGCTGGTGGACGAGGACGCGCTCCTGGCCGAACTGGCCTCGGGCCGGCTGGACGCGGCGATCGACGTCTTCGACGCCGAACCACTGCCCGCGGACCACCCGTTCCGTTCGCTGCCCAACGTGCTGCTCACCCCGCACCAGGCGGCGGGCAGCGTCGAGTGCCGGCAGCGGCTGGGCGCCAGCGCCGTCGACGAGGTGCTGCGGCTGCTCGCCGGACACCCCCCGGTCCACGCCGTCACCGCCGACGCCCTCATCCGTCTGCGCTGAGGGCTCACCGAGCCCTCGACCCCCGTACCGATCAGGAGATCTCATTTCATGCGACTGATGCGCATCGGCGAGCCGGGCCACGAGCGCCCGGTCCTCGTCTGCCCCGAGGGCCGTCACTACGACCTGTCCGGCATCACCGGCGACATCGACGGCGCGTTCCTCGCCGCGCTCGCCGACAACCCGCACCTGGTGCCCGCCGAACCGGTGCTCCCGGAGACCGACATCACCGGTCAGCGGATCGGCGCCCCGGTGGCCCGGCCGTCCGCACTGCTCTGCATCGGGCAGAACTACGCGGCTCACGCGGCGGAGTCGGGGGCCGAGCCGCCCGAGCAGCCGATCCTTTTCTACAAGTCGCCGAACACCGTCGTCGGTCCGTACGACGACGTGCTGATCCCGCGTGGCTCGAAGAAGACGGACTGGGAGGTGGAGCTGGCCGTGGTCATCGGCCGCCGCGCCTCCTACCTGGACTCCCCCGCCGACGCCGCCGCGCACATCGCCGGTTACGCCGTCAGCAACGACGTGTCCGAACGGGCCTTCCAGCTGGAGGAGTCGGGCGGGCAGTGGTCCAAGGGCAAGAGCTGCGCGACGTTCAACCCGCTGGGCCCGGTGCTGGTGACGGCCGACGAGGTCGGCGACCCGCAGCAGCTGCGGCTGCGCAGCTTCGTCAACGGTGAGCCCCGCCAGGACTCCTCCACCGCGGACATGATCTTCAGCGTGGCGCATCTGGTGCACCATCTGTCGCAGTACCTGGTGCTGGAGCCCGGCGACGTCATCAACACCGGCACCCCGCAGGGCGTGGCACTGTCCGGCCGCTTCCCCTACCTGGGCCCGGACGATGTGATGGAGGTCGAGATCTCGGGCCTCGGCCGGCAGCGCAGCGCCTGCCGGCCCGCCTGACGGAGGCCGTGACGGGGCTCAGTCCTCCGGGAGTTCGACCGGGGCGATGTCGTCGAAGACATCGCCCGGGCCGGGGTTCGTCGCATCGGTCGCGCCGCCGAACCGGGTCATCACACCCCAGACGGCGTTGAGCGCGGTCTGTACGGCGCCCTCCGCCCAGCCGGCCGTCCAGGAGATGTCGTCTCCCGCGAGGAACAGCCCCCGCCGGTCGGCGGGCAGCCGGTCCTGCATGAAGTGGGTGAACAGCCGCCGCTGGTAGCGGTAGTGGCCGGGCAGGTTGGCCTTGAACGCGCCCATGAACCACGGCTCGTTCTCCCAGGAGACCGTGACCGGGTTGCCGATGATGTGCTTCCTGATGTCGACGTCGGGGTAGATCTCGCCGAGCGACTTGAGCATGACGTCCATGCGCTCGTTCGGGGAGAGCGGCAGCCACTTCAGGCTGTCGTCGCACCAGGTGTACGAGAGGCAGATGACGGCGGGCCGGTCGGGCCCGTCGTCCAGCAGGTACGTCCCCCGGGTCATCCGGTCGGTGAGCGTCATCGACATGGCCTCCCGTCCCGTGCTCTCGTCCTTGTCGAGCCAGAACGGCCGGTCGACGGGGACGAAGAGCTTGGACGACTCCATGTAGTGGGTGCGCTCCATCGCCGTCCAGTGGTCGATCGGGAAGAGCGCGTCGTCGCAGTCGATCTTGGAGAGCAGCAGCCAGGACTGCCCGGTGAAGATCGCGGCCGGGTAGGTGCGGATGTCGCCGGTGGCGTCGGTGACGGTGATCCGGTTGCCGGCGGTGCGGTTCAGCCTGGTCACGGCGGGGCGCGGCTCGCCGTCGTGCAGCGAGGACAGCGACGTGCCGAGCGGCCAGTGGACGATCTTCTGCGGCTCGCGGTCCCAGAGCCGCAGCGGGAGCTGCTGGCTGCCGCCGACGATGCCCCGGTGATGGTCGTCCGCCTCGGTGTAGACGACGCGGAGGATCTCCAGGATGGAGTTGGGGAAGTCGGTGTCCCAGCCTCCGGTGCCGAAGCCGACCTGGCCGAAGATCTCCCGGTGCCGGAACGACTTGAAGGCTTCGGAGTCGCAGAGGAATCCATAGAAGGTCTGGTTGTCGAGCTTCTGGACGAGCTTCGACCAGATCTCCCGGATGCGCGGCACATCGCGCTCGCGCATCGCGCGGTTCATGTCGGAGAAGTCCGCGCCCTCCTCCAGACACCGGTTCCAGGCGTCCATCACATCGCGGTAGACCTGCGGCAGGTCGTCGATGGTCCGCGCGTAGTGGGACTCGCCCTTGAGGTCGACGACCGTCGAGGGGGTGGCCGGGGAGAGCGGGTTGGGGAACGGCTTCGTCTCCAGGCCGACCAGGTCGATGTAGTGCTGGAGCGCGGTGGAGGACGGCGGGAAGCGCATCGCCCCCATCTCGGCGGTGAGCTGCGGGTCGCAGCCCTCGAATCCGACGGTGCGCAGCCGGCCACCGATCCGGTCCGCCTCGTAGACGACGGGCTTGAGCCCCATCTTCATCAGCTCGTACGCGGCGACGATGCCGGAGAGCCCGCCGCCGATGACGGCGACCTCGGTGCCGTGCTCGGTCGCCGGTATCTGCCCGATGCCGGCGGGGTGCGCCAGGAAGTCGTCGTACGCGTAGGGGAAGTCCGGCCCGAACATGGTGATCGGCTCGGTGGCGTCGGTGTGCTGGACGGCGTTGGGCACCGTGGACGTCATGGGGTACGGACTCCTTGCGCGAAAGACAGTGGAACGGTGGGGCGGGTTCAGACGAGGGAGCCGTACAGGCCGGGGCGGCGGTCGTGCAGATACGGGTTGACGGTCCGCGAGGCGCTCAGCAGCGCCGGGTCCACCTCGCCGACGACCAGTTCCTTGCCGCGTCCGGCGCGGCTGCGCACGGCACCGTCGGGACCGGCCAGGCAGCTCAGCCCGACGAACTCGAACTCGCCCTCCGGACCGGTCCTGTTGACGTACGCGACGTACATCTGGTTCTCGAAGGCACGGACCGGCACGAGGGACTCGGCGACGAACTGGAAGGGGTGCATCTGCGCGGTGGGCACCAGCAGCAGATCGGTGCCCGCGAGGGCGTGGGCGCGGACGTTCTCCGGGAACTCGACGTCGTAGCAGATCATGATCCCGATGCGTACGCCGTCCAGTTCGGCCTGGACCACGGTCTGCTCGCCCGGGGTGAACCACTCGTGCTCGAAGGCGCCGAAGAGGTGGGTCTTGCGGTAGTTGGCGAGCGGTGTCCCGTCCGGGCCGATGAGCTGTGCCGCGTTGAAGATCCGCTCGCCGGCGCGCTCGGGGTAGCCGTAGAGGACGGCGAGTCCGTGCCGGGCGGCGATCTCGCCGACGGCCAGGGCGGACGGCCCGTCGGCCGGCTCGGCCAGCCGGGGCACCTCGGCCCCGATCGCGTAGCCGGTCAGGAACAGCTCGGGGCAGACCAGGAGCCGCGCCCCGGCGTCGGCCGCACGCCGCGCCGCGCCGTCGAGCACCTCGATGTTCCCGGCCACGTGCCCGGGACGTCCGGAGTTCTGGAGCAGGGCGGTGCGCAACGGCGGCATGGCTGACCTCGGACGGTGCGGGCTGGCGGGGACGTATCGAAGGTACGGTCCGCCGCTCGTGGGGGACAAGGCGCGAGTGTTGCGCGTGCACCGTCGATTCGTTGCGCACTCGGGGGCAGAGTGGCGATTCATTGCGCGGCGGGAAACACACAGGTCAAGGATGTGACGGAGGCAACGGGCCCGGGCGGCCCGAGGGCTGCCGCCAAGGGCTGTCCCGCAATTCCTGGTGGAACAGCGTGCGGCGTCAGATGCGGTGCATCGCAAGGCGGAGGGACGTCCACGTACTGGATGTATGTGGACGTTCCGCCACCGCGGCGAGGTGCCGTAGCTGTCGTCGCACGCCCGCCAGGAATTGCGGGACAGCCCTTAGCCTGGCGTACTGCTGTACGTGAGGGAGGGGCGCGGTGAGGGACGACGAGCGCGGGCGCCGGGTGGACGAGGTGGCGGGCCTGGCGAGGCGCTGGCTCGGGCCGGGCGTACTGCCGGAGGGGCCGCGGCCGGATGAATGGTGGGCCGCGCTGGCGGCGCGCACCGCACAGGCGGCGCTGGCGTCCCACGAGGGGGCGGCCGACGTCGCCGGAGCGTTGGCGGCCGCCGTGGAGCTCGGCCTCGACACGGGCACGGACTCCTTACCGGTTCCTCGGCGCCCGGCCGCCGTGCGTTCCGCGGAGCCGGTCCACGTCCGCAGGACGGCGCAGGACGCCGGGCATTCGGGGTACGCCTGGTCACCGCCGCCCGGCGATCGTGATCCGGCGTCCCGCTGGCCGAGGCCGCCGGTCGCTCCCGCCCGCTACCTGGAGGACCGGCAGCATCCTGCGGAGGAGGCGTCCGCGGCCGAGCTGGGGCGTCGTCTCCTGACGGATCACCTGCGCACCGGTGCGCCGGAGCAGCTCGACGAAGCGGAGGCCGTTCTGCGGAGCGTGGTCCGGGAGGTGCCCTCGGACGGGGTGCACCAGGAATCCGCTTACGGCGACCTCGCGTGGGCCCTGCTGCTCCGGTTCGTCCGCTCCGAGCAGCGGGAGGACCTCGACGGGGCGATCGAATACGCGATGGTCGCCCGGGTGTTCGACCAGCCCGCCGAGCCCGGGTCCGCGCACCCGCCTCCGTGGGAGGCCGTGCTCGCAATGGCGCTTCTGGCCCGCCACGAGCTGACGGGCCGCGGGGTGGACCTCGACAACGCCGTCGCCGCGCTGGAGCGCTCCGCGGCCCGGCTGCGCGACGACGATCCCGACCTCGACACCGTCCTGTCGACGCTGGCGGACGCGCTGCTCTGCCGTCACGGCCAGCGCGGGAACCCGGCGGACCTGCGGCGGGCCGGGGAGCTGCAGTACAACGTCGAGCACTATCCCTCGCTCGCCGGCGCCCGGTTCGCGGCCTATCTGAACAGCGGCGACCCGGAAGCACTGGACGATGCCGTGGACGCGGGCACGGCGTCGGTGGAGCAGGCCCGGAGCCCGGCGCAGCGCGCCTGGAGCCTGAACAACCTGGCCGGGTACCTGCTCGCACGCCACGAGGCGTCGCGGGATCCGGCGGATGCCGCCGCGGCGGTGGTCCGGCTGGACAGCGCCCGAGAACTGCTGCGGCGCGGAACCACCGCCTATGCGGCGGTGTCACTGAACCTCGCCCGCGCCCTCATGGCGGACCCGACGCCCCAGCGCGCCCGGGCCGCCCGGCTGGCCGGCGAGGCGCTGGACACGGAGCACACCACGCTCGCCCTCCAGGCGCAGGCACTCGAACTGCTCTGCGCGGTCGCCGAGTTCGACGGCGGCCGGTCCCCGGTGGTGGAGGTCCGGGCGGAGGCCCTCGACCTGCGGCTCGGCGTCCTCGTGGAAGGGCTGAACGCGGAGTCGGCCGGCCCCCGTGTCTCCACCCTGCGCTGGGCCCGGGCCCGGCTTCGCCGGGGAATGGGGCGGCACGAGGAGAGCCACGAGCTGGCCCGGGAGGTTCTCGGCGACCGGGTGTGGGACGTGCTGGCCCAGCCCGATCCCGCGGAGGCCTACCGCTGGGCCCGGCGGACCCTCGGCGAAGCGGCGGAGATGGCGGCCTGGCTGTCGGCCGACGAACAGCCGGGAGAGGCCTTCGCCGCGATCGAGTCCGCACGCGATCTCGCTCTGCACGCCGCGACCGACGCGGACCCGGTCGCGGACCGTCTCGCCTCCATCGGCAGCGATGACCTGCGAAGGCGGTGGCTGCTCGCGAGGGAGAGCACGGCCCTTTCCGCCGGGCCCTCGGCTCCTCACCGGGAACTCGACGGCCCGCCGGCCGGACAGGATCGTCAACGGCTCCTGGCGGAGGTACGGCAGGCTCTGTCACCGCGGAGCCGGATCGGGCCGGCCCCGGCGGCGGGCCTCCTGGAAAGGCCCTCGCTCCGGGCGCTCGCCGAGCAGGTCCGCGCCGTCGACGCCGACGCCGTCGTGCACCTGGTCCTGGGGCGCGGCGCCACGCCGGGGAGGGCGCTGGTCCTGCACGCGGCGGGAGATGCGACGGCGACGGCCCTGCCGGACCTCTGCGAGAACTCCGTGGAGCTGCGCCGGCTCGTGCTGGCGCACGACAGGCGCCTGCGGTTCCCCGAGGACAAGAGGGCGGACAACGAGTGGGGCAAGGCGCTGCGAGGGGTGTACGAGTGGTCCTGGCAGGCGGTGGTGGGGCCGCTCCTGAGTCATCTGTCGGCCCGCCCGGAGCTCGCGGAGCGGACGGTTCCGCAGGTGGTGCTGGTGCCCACGGGCACGCTGGGTCTGGTGCCCTGGCACGCCGCACGGCGCAGGGGCGATGGACCCGGACGTCATTACGCGATCGAGGACGCCGGTTTCAGCTACGCACCGTCAGCGGGTTCTCTGGGCGGCTTCGCCGACCGGGCCCAGACCCCTCTGAACGGCGCGGGGCTGGTGGTGGCCGACCCGTCCGACGACCTGCCGCACGCCCGGCAGGAAGGCGGCGACCTCCACCGCTGGTACTACGCCAAGGGGCCCCGGCTCGGCCGTTCCGGCGATCCGGTCGCTCCCCCGGCCACACCGCGGGCGGTTCTCGGCTCGCTCCTCGCGGACACGGTTTCCGGCGCACCCCCCGTGGCCCACTTCGCCTGCCACGCCCGCAGTTGTGCCCCCGCAGCCGATTCCCATCTGGTCCTCGCCGGTGGGCAGCGGCTCACGGTGGGCGCCCTGCTGCGGAGCGTCCGTCCCACCGGTCGCCGCGACGGCCCTCTGGTCGTGCTCTCCGGGTGTGCCACGGCCGTACCTGGTGATCGTTACGACGAGTCGCTCAGCCTCGCCACCGCCTTCGCGTCGGCGGGGGCCGCCGCGGTCGTCGGCACTCTGTGGGCGGTGCGCGACGAGGACGCGGCGCAGCTGATGACGGACTTCCACCACTTCCTCAACCTCGACGGGCTGCCCGCCGCCGAAGCCCTGCGCCAGGCCCAGTTGCGCGCGCTCGCACGGGCGCGCCGCCGGACGGCGGGCGGGAGCGCGGCAGCGCGGACCAGGGCCGAGGACCCATTGCACTGGGGGGCCTTCCTCCACTACGGCAGGGGGGTTCCCGGCGCCCTCGCTCCGCACCTCGGTCCGGAGGCGGAGGCCGGGTGCGCCGCAGGGCGGGACGGCGGGCGGGCGGCGCAGACCCGCTCGCCGATCTTCGCCAGGATGCCCGGGGGCGAACGCTCCGAAGTCGTCTGGCTGTGTCCTGAGGCCGACTGTCCGTACCGGGCCAAGGGCGACGCGAAGGCGCCGTTCGACGAGGACACCTGCCCCCGGCATCCCCGCCAGGCCCTGAGGCGGGAGTAGCACGTGGGCGAACTCGTGAAGGGCATGGTGGAGCCGCTCGCCAAACGGTGGACAGCGGCCATGAGCGGCCCGCTGGTGCTGTTCTGGCTGGCCGGAGCCCTGCTCGTCGCGCTGCGTCCGGGCGGTCTGCCGGACGTCTGTCCCGCGGGGACGCGGGGAATCGCCGGGCCGGCCTGCCGACTGGTGGGGCAGGGACCGTGGGGGGTCGCTCTGGCCGCCGCCGCGGCGACCGCGGCGATGGTTCTCTGCGCGATGGGACTGTCGGCCGTGGCGTCCCCCCTGCTGGAGGTGCTGGCGGGGAAGTGGGGGACGTCGGCCCCGGTGGTGGCCTTCGCCCGGCTGCGTACCGCCCGCCACGCGGTCCGCCGTGAGCGGCTCGGAGGGCGGGCCGACGACCTGTCCGGTCCCGGCGATCTGGCCGGTGACCGGCTGGCCGTGTGGCGGACGCAGAACGCCTGGCGGCGTACCGGGGCCCGACGGATGTGGTCGCACTATCCGCGGCGGCGCGACGAATTGCGTCCCACCGCGGTGGGCAACGCACTGCACGGGGTGGCCGCCGGAATCGAGCGGAACTACGGGCTGTCCCTGCCCGTCTGCTGGGGGCCGTTCGTCGAGTGTCTGGAGTCCACCGCCCGCGAGCGCCTGGTCGCCTCGGCGACCCGCGTGCTGGGCCGCACGCAGGCGCTGATCTGCGCTGCCGTCGCACCGCTGTGGGCCCTGGCCCTGACCGGTGCGGTGGCCCGGCTGTGCTGGCTGGTGGCCTGCGCGCTGGGCGTCTGGGGTGCGTACCGGGCCCTGCGTTCCGGCGTCGAGCAGTACTGCGAGCATGTGCGGGACGTCTTCGCCGTGCACCGGGTCCGGCTGTACCGCGCGGCAGGCTTCGCACCTCCGGCCTCGACCGAGGCGGAGGTGGCGTGCGGGCGCCTGCTGAGCAGGGCGCTCGCGATGGAGCTGACCGACGACATCGCGCACGCCTGGCCGGATACTCCGTAGCGGCCCCGGGTCAGCGGGGGGCGCCGGCTTCGGACCGCTCGGGGTCCGATCCGTCGGGCGGTCCCGCCGCATACCGCCGCAGCAGCGGCGACAGCACCAGTACGGACTTCGTCCGCTCCACGTACGGTTCGCCCGCGATCCGTTCCAGCACCTGCTCGAAGTGGCGCATGTCGGCGGCGAAGACCTGCACGATCGCGTCGGCCTCACCGGTCACCGTGGAGGCCGACGCGATCTCCGGATAGCGTGCGAGGCCCCGCTTGATCGCCTCCGGCGAGGTGTTGCGGCTGCAGTAGATCTCGATGAACCCCTCGGTCTCCCAGCCCAGCGCCGCCGGGTCGACCCGGACCGTGAAGCCGGTGATGGCTCCCTCGGCGCGCAGCCGGTCCACCCGGCGTTTCACGGCGGGCGCGGACAGGCCGATCATCGCGCCGATGTCCGCGTAGGAGCGCCGGGCGTCTTCGGCGAGGGCGTGGACGATGCGTTCGTCGAGGTCGTTCAGGCGCACTTCGGGCGGTTCACTTCTCTGCGATGGCCGGTGTCGGGGGCGGCGCGGGCCGCCCCCGAAGTAGACCATGGCGCGCCCGCCCGGGCGCGCTCACGGCGGGGTGCGACCGGTCAGAACGGGAACCGGGAACGGCCGTGCTGCACCGAGATCCACTTCTGGGTGGTGAAGGCCTCGATCATGGAGTCGCCGTTCAGCCGGCCGAGGCCGGAGCTCTTCTCGCCGCCGAAGGGGACGATCGGCTCGTCGTGGACCGTGCCGTCGTTGATGTGGATCATGCCGGTGTGGATGCGCTGCCCGACCCGTACGCCGCGTTCGATGTCACCGGTGTGCACCGCGCCGCTCAGGCCGTACGGGGTGTCGTTGGCGATCCGGACCGCCTCGTCCTCGCCGTCGAACGGGATGAGCAGGGCGACCGGGCCGAAGATCTCCTGGGAGAGCACGGGGGAATCGGCGGCCAGCCCGGTCAGCACGGACGGGCTCACCAGATTGCCGTCGGTGCCGCCGTGCAGCAGGGCCGTCGCACCGGCCGCCACGGCCTGGTCGACGAGCGCGGAAATGGCCTCGGCCTGCGAGGAGTTGATCAGCGGGCCGATCACGGTGTCCGGCTCGGCCGGGTCGCCGACCTTGAGCGAGGCGACCTTGGCGACGAACTTCTCGGTGAACTCCCGCTCCACCGACCGGTCGACCAGGATCCGGTTGGCGGCCATGCAGACCTGGCCCTGGTGCACGTACCGGCTGAAGACGGCCGCGTCCACGGCGTAGTCGAGATCGGCGTCGTCGAGGACGATCAGCGCGCTGTTGCCGCCGAGTTCGAGCACGACGCGCTTGAGGTTCGCCGCGCAGACCGTGGCGACGTGCCGTCCCACCTTGTCCGAGCCGGTGAAGGAGATGACCTGCGGCACGGGGTGCTCCAGCAGGGCGTCGCCGATCTCGGCGATGTCGGTGACCACGACGTTGAGCAGTCCGGCCGGCAGCCCGGCCTCCTCGAACACCTTCGCCACCAGCGTGCCGCCGCAGACCGGGGTGTTCTGGTGCGGCTTGAGCACCACCGCGTTGCCGAGCGCCAGCGCGGGGGCGACCGACTTCAGGGACAGCAGGAACGGGAAGTTGAAGGGGCTGATGACACCGACGACGCCGACGGGCACCCGGTAGACCCGGTTCTCCTTGCCCTCGGTCGGCGAGGGCAGGATCTGCCCGGAGGGCCGCAGCGCGAGCTGGACCGACTCCCGCAGGAACTCCTTGGCGAGGTGCAGTTCGAAGGCCGCCTTCAGCCGGGTGCCGCCCAGCTCCGCGACGATCGCGTCACCGATCTCGGACTCGCGCTCCTCGACGATCCGCAGCGCCCGCTCCAGCACCGCGCGCCGGGCGTAGGGGTTGGTCTCGCCCCAGGCCTGCTGGGCGTCCTGCGCGGACCGGTACGCCCGGTCGACCTCGTCGGCCGTGGCGACCGTGATCGAGGCGAGCTTCTCACCGTTGTACGGGTTGAAGTCGATGATGTCCCAGGAGCCCTTGCCCGGCCTCCACTCTCCGTCGATGTACTGATGTGCCAGGTCGGTGAAGAAGGACATGAGTTCCCTTACCACGGAGGAACGGGCAGCTGATTGCGCTTCATGTTACTTATCTTTCAATGGGGTTGAAGCGGGTAATGGCGCCGCCGGACGGCTGGAACCGGACATCCGCGCGGCCCCTCGCCGGCCCCGGAAACGCCGGTGCCCCTCCGGGCCGCAGCGGCCGGGAGGGGCACCGGATACATCCGGGGAGGGATCAGCTCCAGCTGGCGTGCAGCGGCTTGCCCTCGGCGTAGCCCGCGGCGCTCTGCACCCCGACGACCGCCTTCTCGGCGAACTCCGCCAGCGAGGCCGCGCCGGCGTAGGTGCAGGAGGAGCGGACGCCCGCGATGATCGAGTCGATCAGGTCCTCGACGCCGGGCCTGGCCGGGTCGAGGAACATCCGCGAGGTGGAGATGCCCTCCTCGAAGAGGGCCTTGCGGGCCCGGTCGTAGGAGGACTCGTCCGACGTGCGGTTCTTCACGGCGCGCGCGGACGCCATGCCGAAGGACTCCTTGTAGAAGCGGCCGTCGGCGGACTGCTGGAGGTCGCCGGGCGACTCGTACGTACCGGCGAACCAGGAACCGATCATCACGTTGGACGCGCCCGCGGCGAGCGCCATGGCGACATCGCGCGGGTGCCGGACACCGCCGTCCGCCCAGACGTGCTTGCCGTACTTCTTCGCCTCGGCGGCACACTCCAGAACGGCGGAGAACTGCGGCCGGCCCACGCCGGTCATCATCCGGGTGGTGCACATGGCGCCGGGGCCGACACCGACCTTGATGATGTCCGCGCCGGCCTCGACGAGGTCGCGCACGCCCTCGGCGGCGACGATGTTGCCGGCGACGATCGGGACCTGCGGGTCGAGCGCGCGCACGGCCCGGACCGCGTTGATCATGGACTCCTGGTGGCCGTGGGCGGTGTCCACGACGAGCGTGTCGACGCCGGCGTCGAGGAGCTGCTTGGCCTTGCCCGCGACGTCGCCGTTGATGCCGACGGCGGCGGCGATCCGCAGCCTGCCCTGCGCGTCGGTGGCGGGGGCGTAGAGCGTGGCGCGCAGTGCGGCCTTGCGGGTGAGGATGCCGACGAGACGGCCGTCCGCGTCGACCGCGGGGGCGAGCTTGCGGTTGGCGCCGTCCAGCTTGTTGAACGCGTCGCGCGGGTCGATGTCCGCGTCCAGCAGCACCAGGTCCCTGGTCATGACCTCGGAGAGCTGGGTGAAGCGGTCGACGCCGGTCAGGTCGTGCTCGGTGACGACGCCGACGGGGCGCTGCTCCTCGTCGACGACGACGCCCGCGCCGTGCGCGCGCTTCGGCAGCAGCGACAGGGCGTCGGCGACCGTCTGGCCCGGGGCCAGCACGATCGGTGTGTCGAGCACCAGGTGTCGCGTTTTCACCCAGGAGATGACGTCGGTGACGACCTCGATCGGGATGTCCTGCGGGATGACGACGATGCCGCCGCGGCGGGCGATCGTTTCGGCCATCCGGCGGCCCGCGATGGCCGTCATGTTCGCCACGACGAGAGGGATGGTGGTGCCGGTGCCGTCGGGCGAGGAGAGGTCGACACCCTGGCGGGAACCGACTGCCGAACGGCCCGGGACCATGAAGACGTCGTCGTACGTGAGGTCGTACGGGACCGAGGGGGACTCTGTGTAACGACCAGTACCGGGCTCAAGAAAACGCATAACGCTCATTTTTTCATACGAAACGGAGCGGGTCGCTTCCAGGAAGACACAACAAAAGGCACCCGCGTTCGTACGTTCCTCCGAAGGAACCGGACGGGCGTCCCGGGCGAGTGGAAGCCCGCCTTGCCGGCGGACCTTACCCGAAGGACGGGGAATCATTCGCGATCATCTGCCCTGGACCTGGTGACAAGGGGTCGGGTAGCTTCAAAACCCGCAGGTCCCGTGGGTCTTGTCTACGCCCCGGAGGAACAGCCGGAAGGTCACAACTTCCGTCACACGTACGACCGGAGAGGATCACGACCCACCCGTGGAGAGCGAACTGCCGGACATCTACTGCCCGTTCCCCCAGCGAACCAACCCGAACGTCGGACACACCCGGGTCCACCTCGACGAATGGACGCGCAACACCGGTCTGGTACACCGTGATTCGGCCAGGGACCGTTTCGTGCAGGCGGACTTCGGATCGTTCGTCGGCATGGTGTATCCGACTGCGGACAGCAAGAATCTCGACCTCGTCGCCGACTGGTTCGTATGGCTGTTTCTCGTCGACGATCAGCTCGACGACGGGCATCTGGGCCGCAGCCCCGAGCGGGTGCGCGACGTGGTCGGGCTGATGCGGACCGTGATCGAGGCCGACACCCCCGGCACCCTGCCGGACGGGCAGCTCCCCGCCGCCGTGGTCGCCCTGGCCGATCTGTGGGAGCGGACGACGCCGACCGCTGCCCCGCACTGGCGCACCCGGTTCGGCTGGCACCTCACCACGTACCTCACGACGACCACCACGTGGGAGGCGGGGAACCGGGCCGCCGGCGTGGTCCCGTCGGAGGAGACGTACATCGCCAAGCGCCGTCACACGGGTGCGATACATGTCTGCATGGACCTGATAGAGATCGTGGCCGGGATCGAGGCGCCCGAGTCGATCCACAACGACTCCCGGTTCATCACCGCGCTGGAAGCCTCGTGCAACGTCGTGTGCTGGGCCAATGACGTGTATTCGTACGAGAAGGAGCAGGTGCTCGGCGAGATCCACAACCTCGTCCATCTGGTCCGGCACCATCGCGGCTACGGCGAGCGGGAGGCGCTCGAACACGTCTGTGCCAGGACCACGGCGGAGACGGAGCGCTTCATGGCCGCCGAGTCCGAGCTGCTGACCGCGTACCCGCAGCTGTCCTGGATGCTCGGCCCGTACCTGGACGGCATGCGGAGCTGGATGCGCGGCAATCTCGACTGGTCACGGCAGACGCCGCGCTACAACCCGGCCGATGTGAGTCAGTACGAGGAGCCGGAGGAGTATCTGGAGGCCACGGTCCTGGGCGTGGTCCGGGACTGAGGCCCCCGCCGTACACGGAACCGCGCTCGGCCGTCCCGGCGTCGTACACCCCGGTGAGCTGCACGACCGTGCACGGCGGCAGCCGGTCGAGCGCCGCCGCCATGTGAAT
>NZ_JBCEWQ010000163.1:0-18549 GCF_038448545.1 Streptomyces sp. CLV115 | reverse complement strand
CCGCCCTCCCGGCTGGCGCACATGGTCGGCTCCGCCGGGATCGGCGAGGTCCTCACCACGCCCGAACTGGCCCCCGTCGTCGCGGCCGCGGGTGCACGCCCCCTCATCGTCGACGCCGCCCCGCACCAGGACGCTCACGACAGCCCCGCACCGCACCCGGCGCGAACCGTGGGTGAGGAGGCGTACGTACTGTTCACCTCCGGCTCCACCGGCACTCCCAAGGGTGTGGTCATCGGCCACTCCTCCGTCCTCGCCCTGCTGGAATGGATGACCCGGACGATCGAACCCGCGCACCTGCGCGTGGGGCTGGCGACCGCGTCACTCTCCTTCGACGCCTCCATCCACCAGATCTTCGGCCCGTTGTGTGCGGGAGGCAGCGTCGTCCTCGCCGACGACATCCTGGCGTTCCCCGACCTCCCCGCGCGGGACGAGGTCACCATGATCAGCGCACCGCCCTCCGGTCTCGCGATCCTGCTGGAGCGCCCGTTGCCGCCGGGCGTGCGGCGGGTCAACGCCGGAGCGGAACCGGTGCCCCGCCCGCTGGTCGACCAGCTCTACGCACAGCCGGGGGTCGAAACCGTCGTCAATCTCTACGGCCCCACCGAATGCACCGTCTTCTGCGCCACGTACCCGATAGGCCGCGACGAAACGGGCACGCCGCCGATAGGTACGGCCGTCGCCGGCTGCGATCTCTCGGTGCGCGACACCCGGCAGCGCCCCGTCCCGGACGGAACCGCCGGCGAGCTGTGGGTCGCCGGACCCCTGGTCGGCCTCGGCTATCTGGGATCCCCGGAGGCGACGGCGGAGAGCTTCGTCCCCGACCCCGGTGTACCCGGCGGCAGGCGGTACCGCACGGGCGACCTCGTGCGCCGCACGAACGGTGTGCTGCACTACCTCGGACGCCTCGACGAGCAGGTCAAGGTGCGCGGCTTCCGCGTCGAGCCCGGTGACATCGAGGCGGTCCTCGCGACCCTCCCGGGTGTGCGGCACGCCGTTGTCCTCGCTCCCGTGGACCAAGAGGGAACACGGACACTGCACGCGCATGTGGAGGCCGTGTCGGACGGCTCTCCCGCTCCCACCGAAGAGGAGCTCCTCCGGCTGTTGCGCGCCCGCCTCCCGCACTACCTCGTGCCGGCCCGGGTTCTGGTGACGGACCGGCTGCCGCGGAGCAGCAACGGCAAGGTGGACCGCAAGGCCCTGTCGGCCGTGGCCCCTCCCGCCGGCACGACGGAGCCGGGCGAGCACCCCCGTCCGGGAGCGGAGACACGACTCGCGGAGATCGTCGGCGAGGTGCTCGGCACGGACCGGCCGGTGGGCCGCACCGATCGCTTCGACCTTCTCGGAGGGCACTCCCTGGCCGCCGCGCGGGTCCTCGCCCGGGTCCGGACGGAATGGGGAGCGGTGGTCTCCTTGGGGGACTTCCTCACCGAGCCGACCGTGGCGGCACTGGCCGGACTCATCGACGCCGCTCCACCGGTGCCCGCGCCGGCCCGGCTGCCGGACGCCACCGAGTCGCCGCTGAGCGACATGCAGCGCGAGTTGTGGACGACCCGCCAGATCAGCCCGGTCCCCGGCGTCACCACGGAGGCGTTCGTCCTCGGCATCGACGGCGCCGTCGCCACCGACGCGCTTCGGTCCGCCCTCGACGCACTCGTGGTGAGGCACGAGGCGCTGCGTACCGTCGTGACGGAGACCCCGCGCGGCCCGGTGGCGCGGGTGCTGTCCCCGGCACCGGTTCCCCTCACCGAGCACGACATGGCGGAACGGACGGCGGAAGAGGCCGACGCGCTCGTCGACGCGGCGGCCCGGCAGGTGTTCGCCCCCGAGGACACTCCGCTGCTGCGCGCCGTGCTCGTCCGCACCGGACCCGATCGCGCACGGCTGGTGATCGCCGTCGACCACCTGGCCTTCGACGGATGGTCGGGGGGCCTCGTCCTGGACGAACTCGCTGCCGCCCTCGACGGCCGGCCCGTGCCGGAGCCGGAGGTGCAACTCGGGGACGTGGCGCGCTGGGAGGAACACGCCTTCGCGCCGGCCGCCCGTTCCGACCGCGACTTCTGGCGCGAGGAGCTCACGGGGGCACTGCCCCCGTGGGACCTCGCACGCCGCGTGCGTTCCGGGACACCCGCGCATCGGGGCGCCCGGCTGGTGCGCCGGCTGCCGCCCGGCACCGCCGAAGCCGTGCGGGACCTGGCGGCCTCCTCGGGCGTCTCGGAATTCGCGGTGTACCTGGCAGCGCTCGACGTGCTCATCGCGCACTGGACCGGACGGCACGACATCCTCGTCGGCGTGCCGGTGGCGCGACGCCCCGTGCCAGAACTCGATCGGGTGGTGGGGCCCCTGCTCTTCGTTCCTCCGGTCCGGGTCGGCTTCGGGCCCGAGGAGACCTTCCGTACCGTGGCCGCGCGGGCGGCTCTGGCGCGCAACCGGGTGCTCGCGCACACGATGCTCCCCGCCGCCGCACTCGCCGAGGCGGCCACGGCGGCGGGGCTGCCCCGACGCCCCGGCGCACCCCTGACCCCGGTCTCGCTCTCCATGCGACCGTCGGGGGCGCCGGTCCGGGTCGCCGCCGGTGCGGTGACCCTGCGGGTGCTCGGCGAACTCGACACCGGCAGCGCGCGGGACGACGCCACCTTCCTCGTCAACACGACGGTGTCGGGTACCGAGATCCATCTCGTCCACGACGTCGAGTGCTTCGGCGACCAGGACGCCGGGGCCCTGTTGGACGGACTCCTCCATGTCCTCGCCCGTGGCACCGCGGCACCCGACCGCTCCTGCTCGGCCATCGGCCTGCCCGTCCCGCCCCCGACGACCGGGCTCCCGGTCCCGGACCAGCGGCAACGGGTCGCACCGTCCACCGTCGTCGAGGAGTTCCTGGCGACGGTCTGGGAACAGCTGCTGCCGGTGAAGGACGTGGCCGCCTCCGACTCGTTCCTCGACCTCGGAGGCACCTCGCTCACCGCGATGCGGGTCGCGGCCGAGATCTGGGACGCGCTCGGCGTCGATGTCTCGGTACGCGCGGTCTTCGCACTGCCGGTGCTGCGCGATCTGGCCGCCGAGGTCGAACGGCGGGCGCTGGCCGCCCTGGACGCGGCGGCCCCGGGCGAGAAGGGGGAGACGGCATGAGCGATGCGACGGCCGCGACCGCACGGGCCGACCAGGACCGGCTGCGTGCCCTGATGTCCGCCCGCAGGGCAGAGCGCCCGCAGGTCGCTCCGCGGCGGGGGGACGAGCCCGTGCCGCTCAGTTCCGCGCAGCAGGCGATGTGGCTCGCCTCCCAGCTCCAGCCGGACAGCCCCGCCTACCTGGTCCCCGTCCTGCTGCGGCTGAGCGGCTCGCTGGACCGTCCGGCTCTCCTGGCCGCGCTGCGCGGGCTCGTCGAACGGCACGACGTGCTGCGTGGTGTCGTCGATGCCTCGGGCCCCGTCCCCGTGCTGGCGGTGGGCCCGGCCTCGGCCGTACCCATGGACGTCGTGGACCTCGCCGACGCCACGGACACCGAGGCCGAGCTCGAACGGCAGGTCCACGAGCGCGTACGGCAGCCGATCGCACCGGAGCGCGAATGCCCGCTCCGCGTCATCTGCTTCCGCCTCGACGAGCAGGAGCACGCCCTGCTGCTGGTCCTCCACCACGTGGCGACCGACGCGTGGTCCAACGGCCTCCTGCTCACCGACCTGGCCGCTCTCTACGCCCACGAATCGGGGCGGGGGCCGCTGCCACCGCGGCCTCCGCAGTACTCGGAGGTGGTCAGACCTCTCCCCGAGGCCCTGGCCGCTCGCCGTCTGCAGTGGTGGCAGGAGCGGCTGCGGGACGCGCCCACCGCACTGGACCTGCCCGCGGACCGTCCTGCCCAGCCGTTTCCCTCCGACGCGGGTGCCGGCGTTCCCCTCGTGTTCCCCACCGGACTCAAGGCACGGCTCGACTCCCTGGCCGCCGACAACGGTGTCACGCTGTTCATGGTGCTTCTCGCCTGCTGGCAGGCGCTGCTGGCGCGGGTGTCCGACAGCGAGGACATCTCCGTGGGGGTACCGGACGGGGGACGGCACACGGCACTCGGCGAGCGGGCCGTCGGCCCGTTCGTCAACACGGTCGTGATGCGGACGGTGCTGTCCCCGGCGTGGTCGGGTCGGCGCCTGCTGGCCGAGGTGCGCGACGTCGTGCTCGACGCGCTGGCCCGGGCGGACGTTCCCTTCGACCGTGTCGTCCATCAGGTGCGCCCCGAGCGCGCGTCCGGCACCGGGCCCCTCTTCGAGACGATGGCGAACCTGTACGTCCGGCCCGATCTCACCGGCCTCTTCCCGGGGCTGACGACACGGCTCACCGAGATCGCGACCGGCGCGGTCAAGAGCGAGCTGGCCCTGCACTGCTTCCTGGCGGGTGCCGAGGGCCCGCTGAGCGGAGTGCTTCAGTACCGTCGCGAGCGCTTCGGCCCGGCGACCGCACAGCGGCTGGGCGATTCCTATCTGCGGCTGCTGACCGGTCTGGTCGACGACCCCGACCGCCCCGTGGGCGAACTGCTCCCGACGGACCCGGCCGAGGGGGTGCTGCGCGGGCCGGCGCGCACGTACCCGGACGATCCCGTTCCCGAGCTGGTGCGGCGCTGGGCTCACTCGGCGCCCGAACGGACCGCCGTCGTCGCGGAGGACGGCACCCTCACCTACGCGGAGCTGGAGGAGCGGGCCGCCCGCGTCGCCGACGGCCTGCTCGCAGCCGGGGTACGCGTCGGCGAGCCGGTGGCGGTACTGGCGGAGCGGGACGTCCACCTGCCGGTGGCCCTGCTGGGCGTGCTCAGGGCCGGCGCGGCCTTCGTCCCGCTGGAACCCGCTCACCCCGACGAACGGCTCGCCCGCACCGTGACGGCGTCCGGCGCACGGTTCGTACTGGCCCGGCGCGCCCTGGCCGACCGGGTGCGGCCGGCGCACGTCCTGGTGACGGAGGACCTGTCCGCACCCGGCGCCACCCGCACGGACCGGCCCGGGGCGCGGGTGGAGGCGGGAGCGGACCGGCTCGCCTACCTGATCTTCACCTCCGGAACGACCGGCACGCCCAAGGGCGTCGCCGTGGAGCACCGGTCCCTCACCCACTATCTGCACGCCGCGCTGGAACGGATCGACGGTCACGGGCGGTCCTTCGCGCTGCTGTCCACGGCGGCGGCCGATCTCGGATACCTCTCGCTCTTCGGGGCACTGGTGAGCGGCGGCACGCTGCACCTGGTGGACCGCGAGCGGGCCACCGACCCCGCGGGGCTGGCCGCGTACTTCGCCACCCACCCCGTGGACGTCGTCAAGATGGTGCCCAGCCACCTCGAACTCCTCGCCGCACACGGCGACCTGGCAGCCGTACTGCCGAACCACCTCCTCGTGCTCGCCGGGGAGGCATGTCCGCCGCAACTCGTCGCCCGGGTGCGCGCGGCCCGCCCCGGCCTGCGGGTGCACAACCACTACGGCCCCACCGAGACGACCGTGTCCGTCCTCGGGTGCGAACCCGCCGACACCGACGGCCCCTCGGACACGACCGCCGTGTCCGTCCCGCTCGGCACCCCCTTCCCGAACGCGCTGTGCTACGTCGTCGACCGCAGCGGACGGCTCGCGCCCCCGGGGACGCCCGGGGAACTGTGGATCGCCGGCCCCTCGGTCGCGCGCGGTTACGCCGGGAACGCCGAAGCCACCGCGCGGGCTTTCGTCCCGGATCCGGTCGGGGGAACCCGGCGCTGCTACCGCACGGGCGACCGGGTGCGTCTACGCCCGGACGGACTCGTGGAGTTCCTCGGCCGGCTCGACGACCAGGTCAAGGTGCGCGGCTACCGGGTCGAACCCGGTGAGGTCGCCGCGGCCTGCCGGGCGCTGCCCTCCGTACGCGAAGCGGTCGTGCTCGCCGTCGGGGAGGCACACCGGCGCCGCCTCGTCGCCTGGGTCGTCCCGGCGGACGACAGCGTCCCGCTCGACATCACGGCCGTGCGTTCCGCCCTGCGCTCCCAGTTGCCCGACCACATGGTCCCGTCGGCCCTGGTGCCCCTGCCCGGTATCCCGGTGACCCCGAACGGCAAGGTGGACCGCGCCGCCCTGCCCGTCCCGCAGGCCTCCGACAAGCACCGCGGTACGGCCCCGCGCAGCGCTGCCGAACAGCGCATCGCGGCGGCCTGGCAAGAGGTACTGGAACTCCCCGACCAGGACCTCGACATCGACGCCGACTTCTTCGCACTGGGCGGGGACTCCTTCAGCGCACTGCGCGCCGCCCGGCTGATCGGCCCCGATCTGCGGGTGGTGTCCCTCTTCACGCACCCCACGGTGCGGGAACTGGCGACCCTGCTCGACGATCCCGCGTCCGCCGGCACCGGGCTCCTCCAGCGACTGGCCGGGCCGCCCCCGGGCACGTCCCCGAAGGTGACCCTCGTCTGCCTGCCCTACGGCGGTGGATCCGCAGCCTCGTACCGACCCCTCGCGCACGAACTCACCACGCAGCGGCCGGACATTCAGGTGCTCGCCGTGGAACTGCCCGGCCACGACCCCGCACGCGCCGACGAGGACCTGCGTTCGCTCACCGAGGTGGTGGCACGCTGCCGGGACGAACTCGCCGGCATCGACACCGGCAGAGTCCTGGTCTACGGGCACTGCGTCGGCACGGCCGCCGCGGTCGCGCTGGCCCTCGCGCTGGAGGAGGCGGGCGAGGAACTCGCCGGTGTCGTTCTCGGCGCCGCCTTTCCCAGCGCACGGCTCCCCGGCAGGCTCTCCGCGCTCGTCCACCGCTGGTTCCCCGACGACCGGCGCACGTCCGACCGGGCCTATCACGACGTGTTGCGGGCACTCGGCGGGCAGATGGAGGAGGACACCCGGGACTCGGTGATCCGTGCCGTCCGGCACGACGCGCGCCAAGCGGTCGATTGGTTCAGTACCCGCTTCGAGACTCAGGCCCCCCGGCGGCTGCGGGCGCCCGTGCTGTGCGTCGTCGGCGACCGTGACCGCACCACCGAGCTCTTCGAGGAGCGGCACCGCGAGTGGACCGTCGTCGCCGACGACGTCTCCCTCTCCCGCATCCCGCACGCAGGGCACTACTTCCTCAAAAACCAGGCCCGCGAACTCGCCGGGATCATCGAGGAACAGCTCTCCTCGCCGACGGCCTCCGTGCCTGTGCCGGCAGCGCCGGACAGCTCACCGGAACGACGGGACCTGCGCCGGTTCGGGCTCTTCGCGCTCGGCCAGACAGCCTCGATGACCGGCTCCGCGCTCACCTCCTTCGGCCTCGGGGTGTGGGTCTTCCAGAAGACCCACGAGGTGTCCGCCTACTCCCTGGTCACCATGCTGGCCATGCTTCCGGCCTTCCTCGCCGCGCCGCTGGGCGGTGCCGCCACCGACCGCTGGGACCGTCGCCGGGTCCTGCTGGGCTGTGCCGCCGTCTACGGTGTCACCCTGTCCGGCCTCGTCGCGGCGGCTGCCACCGGAACACTGCAGGTGTGGGAAGTCGCGGTGTTCGCCGCGCTCACCTCCCTCACCGCGGCGTTCCAGCGGCCTGCCTATCTCGCCTCGGTCGCCCAGCTGGTGCCCAAGCCCTACCTCGCACAGGCCAATGGCGTGGTCCAACTGGGCACCGCCCTGAGCACGCTGATCGCACCGGTGCTGGGCGGAGCACTGGTCAGTCTCACCGGACTGGCCGGGGTGGTCTGCCTCGATCTCGTCGCCGTCCTCGCCGGTGGGGCCGTCCTCCTCGTCATCCGCTTCCCGGACCGTCTCTTCCGCAGACGCCAGGAGGGCTTCCTGCCCGCGATCACCGGAGGCTGGCGCTTCCTGGCGCGGCGGCCGCCCATGGTGGCGATGGTGCTCTTCTTCATCGTCGTCAACTACATCATCGCCACCACCACGGTGCTGACGGCTCCGCTCGTCCTTTCCACGAGCAGTCCGGCCGTCCTCGGTACGGTCACCGCGGCGGGCGGCCTCGGCGCCGCGGTCGGCGGCCTGGCCATGGCGTTCTGGGGCGGCACCAGGCGCCGGGCCGACGGCATGATCGGCATGACGATCGGGATGGGGCTGGCGACCGCGCTGATCGGGCTGCGACCGGAACCCGTTCTCATGGGCGCCGGCCTGTTCCTGTGGTGGGTGTGCAACGCCCTGCTCAACGCACACTGGCTCGCCATCCTCCAGGCCAAGGTGGGCCTGGAGCTGCAGGGCAGGGTCGTGGCCACCAATCAGATGCTTGCCACCGGGCTGATGCCGCTCGGTTTCCTGCTCACCCCCCTCCTGCTGCACCACCTCTTCGACCCCCTCGTCGGGCACGCCCCCTTCCTCCAGATCGTGGGTGGCGCGGGTCCGGGCCGAGGCATGGGGCTGCTCATGATCACCGGCGGACTCCTGCTGGCCGGATGGGGTGTCCTCGGCCTGCGGTACCGCCCCCTGCGCCACATCGAGAGCCGGCTTCCCGACATCTCGACGGCGGAGGTCGTGGCGGACGACCTCGACACGCTCCAGGACGAGGCGGACGCCCTGCTGCGCCGCAGCACCGGCTGACGCCGCTCGGGTCGTGCCGTCCCCCGGCGCCGGGCCGCTCACCCCGCCCGCGCCACGACGTACTCACCGGAACCAGAAAGACGTGAACATGCACCAACTCCTGCACAGCGACGACGCCCTGATCCCGTCGCCGCTCTTCACGACCACGCTCTCGCTGCCCGGCTGCGAGGCCGACGCCTGGGTCGTCGTCGACAGCACCGTACGGGGCCTCGCCATGGGCGGAACCCGCCTCACCGAGACCGTCGACGAGCGCGAACTGGCTTCCCTGGCAAGGGCGATGACCCACAAACTCGCGCTTGTCGACCTGCCGATCGGCGGCGCCAAGGCAGGCATCCGCCCCCGCTCCGCCGTCAAGGACCGCGACCGGCTGATGTCGACCTTCGGCCGGGTCGGCCGTCCGCTCCTGCACGGCGGTGTGTACCTGGGCTGCGACCAGGGCACGACGCCGGCGGATCGCGACGCGTTCTTCGCCGCGGCGGACTACGACCTCACCGAAGTACCCGGGGCCACCCGGCTGGACATGCCCTGGGAGCAGTTCTACGGGACCATGTCCGACATCACGGGCTTCGGTGTCGCGACCGCGGCTCTGAGCACACTGGAGGCGCAGCGGCTCACCGCACCCCAGCGCGTGGTGGTACAGGGCTTCGGAGCGGTGGGCCGGTCCGCGGCACTGCATCTCGAACGCGCGGGCCACCGGATCGTGGCCGTCGCCGATGTCCTGGGCACGCTGGCCGACCCGGCCGGTCTGAGCGCGCGGGGGCTGATCGCGGCGACCTCCGCGGACGGCACCGTCGACCGTTCGCGGCTCCCGGCCCGGGTGCGGTCCCTGGGTCCGGACCGGGCCTGGCTGACGGTGGACGCGGATGTCCTCGTCCTCGCGGCCGCGGCCGACGCGATCGATCCCGGATCGGTCCCGGATGTGCGCGCCCGCGTCGTCGTCGAGGGCGGCAATCTCAGCTGTGGCCCCGTCCCGCGCCGTCTCCTGCGCGAGGCGGGCCACACGGTGTTGCCGGACGTGGTGGTGAACGTCGGCGGGGCAGCTCTGACCGGGGCGATTCTCACCGGGGTGGCCCCGTCCGGACTGTCCGCGCCCCGCCTCGCGGACTGGCTGCGCACCTGGATCGCGAACAAGATCAGACGCAATTGCGCCCTCGTGACCGAGCTGACCGGCCAAGGCAGCGCCGACCCGGTCGCGGAACTCCTGGCACACCGGGCGGTCCAGCGGTGAACGCGTCCACCTGGCACGATCCGCGCGTCCTCGTCGCACACACGGCGATGGGCGCGGAGCTGCTCACCCACCTGGAACCGCTGGTCACGGCGGTGCGGGCCACCTCTCTTCTCGACGTACCCCGGAACGAACTCGCCGAGGTCGAGGTACTGATCGGCCACCACTTCCCCGCGCACTGCCTCTCGTTGCTTCCCGGCCTTCGATGGCTGCACCTCACCGGCACCGGAACCGACCATCTCTCCGCCGCCGGGCTCGCACCCGGGACGCTGGTGACCAACTCGGCGCGCGTCCCCGTCGAATCCGTCGCGGAATACGCGCTCTCCGCACTGCTCATGCTGCTCAAGGAGTTCCCGACGCTGTCGGCACGTCCGCAGCGTCGTGTCTGGCACGCGTCAACCGCCGCGATGCTGTCCGGATCGACCGTCCTGGTCGTGGGGGCCGGAAGGATCGGCCGGGCCGTGATCCGCAAGGTCTCCGCGCTGGGTGCTCGGTGCATCGCCGTCACCCGTACCGGGGAACGAAGCGCACCGGGGGCGGACCGCACCGTGGGTGCCGAGCGCCTGGCCGAGGTCGCCGCCGCCGCGGACCACATCGTCTGCTGTCTGCCGGCCACCACCGCAACCCGTCGTCTCGTCAACGGCGATGTGCTCGCCGCGCTGCCGGCCGGTGCGGCGCTGGTCAATGTCGGCCGGGCCGGCACGGTGGACGACGAGGCGTTGCGCGAGGCGTTGGAGGCCGGGGCACTGCGCGGAGCGCTGCTCGACGTTCACGACATCGAGCCCCTCCCCGCGGACGACCCCCGGTGGCGGATACCGGGGCTGGTGATATCCCCGCACTGCGCCTTCGCCTTCCCCGGCGAACCCGCCGCCGTCGGCGAGGTGTTCCGGGACAATCTCACTGACCTGCGAGCCGGCCGGGCGGCCCGGGACGCCGTCGTGGTCGGGGGGCACCCCGGGTAGGGAACGCGATGTCGTGCTGCCCGCGCCGGGCGGAGCCCTCGCTCCGCCCGGCGCGGTTTCCTTTTCGATCCGGTGCCGTCGTGGAGGCCCGCCGCGACGGGCCCGGGGCGCGGTCGGTGGAGCGGTGCGCGCGGCCGGTCCGGCCACCGGACCGGGATCACAGATGTGCCGGGCCCCGTATGGGGGACTGTCCCCCATATCCTCGGCCTCCCGACCGGTGAGGTGGGGGGCGCACGGAGCTCCGCAGCGTCGGAGGGCGGCCGGTCGCGGCCGGGTCGGCGGCGTGCGCGCGACCGGGAGCCGCCCGGCCGAAGGGCGTACGGGCCGGTGGTCGGCCCAGCAGGTATATGGGGGCATGCACGACGCCCCATGGGGGACGCCCCCGGACCCGGCCGCCACCGCACGGCCCTGCCTGCCGTGTCTGCTCGGCGTACGTGTCCACAGGGTCGGGCGGGCCGCCCGGTCGTCGCAGGCCCGCCACGGCCTGATCGGCCGTCCGGTCGCACCGCACTGCCACGGCCCGGTCCGGTGTGCGCTCCGGCCGCGGCACACCGGCCCGCCGAGGCTCGTCTGCCGTCCGTGGGGGTGCCTTCGCCCACCCCACGCGTGCTCGTCCCTCAGGAACTTGGGGGATCACCCCGCATCCGCCGCCGCTCCGGCACCCGCTCTACTGGTGTCCGGCCGGTGGATTCCCGCGGTGACGTCCCGAGGGAGCGCCGCCGGTCCGAACTCGACTCGCGTCCCACAGTCAACAGGTGCCGTACGACAAGACATACAGGAGCGCACGACATGCGGACCTCTCTGGGTATCGACTCCGTTGCACGGAGTGTGTACATCTCGATGGTCGACCGTCCCGGCGCGGAGGTGGCCGAACTGGCCGCGCAACTGGAGGAGACCGAGGAAACGGTCCGGGGCGGGCTGGAGCGGCTGTCCGCCCTGCTGCTGGTCGTGCCGGGGGACTCCGCCAGCGGCTGGCGACCGATCGACCCGGAGGTCGGGCTGGCGGCCATGCTCACCCGGCAGCAGGAGGAACTGGCCCGCCACCGGCTCCAGGTGGAGGGCAGCCGGCTGGAGGTGACACGGCTGCTGTCGCAGCGCGGACAGGGCGGCCGGGAGAGCGTTCCGGACGTCAAGTGGCTGGCCGGCGCCGACGCCGTGTGGCGGCACATCACCTTTCTCGCCGATGAGTGCGCGACCGAATGGCTGACCGTCGGGCCTGCCGAGCGGCCGGACGCGGCGGCCTTCGAAGCCGGCCACTCGCTGGACGAGATCCTGCGGCGACGCGGTACGCCGGCTCGCGCCATCGTGCTGGAGAGCGTCCGCAACGACCCCGAGGCGACGGAGCGGCTGCGCCGCAACGAGGAGTGCGGCGGCGCCGTCCGCACCCTGCCGTCGCTGCCGGTGTGGATGATCGTCTCCGACCGCAGGCACGCCGTCGTGCCGGTCACGAGCGGCCACAGCGTGGTCGGCGCGATGGCGTGCGGCGTCGAGTCGGTCACCGAAGCCTTCGCGACACTGTTCGCCCGTCTGTGGAAGGAGGCCCTGCCGCTCGCGGAGGCACGCCCCCGTACCCGCGGCAACCTCTCCCTCCAGGAGCAGCACGTGCTCCGGCTGTGGGCGCAGGGGCTCACGGACGCGGCGGCGGCCCGCCGCATGGACGTCTCGCTGCGCACGGTGCGCCGGCTCTCCGAGAAGCTGACCGACCGCTTCGGTGCCCAGAGCCGGTTCCAGCTCGGCGCCCTCGCGCTCGCCAGCGGCGGCATCCGCGCCGAGGACATGGCCTGAACCGTCCCACCCGGCGCAGGGGCCGTGAGGGGGCCGTACCTCGGCGACGAGGTCCGGCCCCTTCATCGTGTGCCACCGGGTGCGGTCACCCGGCCGGCGCGAACTGGGCCGTGATCGCCGCCATCATCAGGTCGGCGATGCCCTGGGCGAGTTGCGCCGGGGTGGGCGAGTCGAACACGGCTCGCACCGGCACGTCGACCCGCAGTGCCTTCCGCAGCCGGGAGGCCACTTGCGTGGCGAGCAGCGAATGCCCGCCCAGTTGGAAGAAGTTGTCGTGCACGCCGACGCGTTCGATGCCGAGCAGTTCCTGCCACACGGTGGTGACCGTCCGCTCGACGGCGTTGCGCGGCGCCGTGTATTCCTCTCCCAGATCCGGCCGCTGATGGTCCGGCACCGGCAGGGCCGCCCGGTCTACCTTGCCGTTGGCGGTCAGTGGGAGGCGGTCCAGCGTGACGAACGCCGCCGGGATCATGTAGTCGGGCAGGAACCGCCCCAGGTGGGCGTGGAGATCCGCGGTGCTCGGCGCGTCCGTGCCGGTGGCCACGAGATACGCCACGAGCCGTTTGTCGCCGGGCGTGTCCTCGCGGACGATCACACTGACCTCGCCGATGCCGGGGTGGGTCAGCAATGTGGACTCGACCTCGCCGAGCTCGATGCGGTTGCCGCGGATCTTCACCTGGTTGTCGATCCGCCGCAGGAAGTCGAGCTGCCCGTCCGCCCGCCACCGCACCAGGTCACCGGTGTGGTAGACCCGGGTGCTCACCCCCTCGGCCTCGTACGCGGTGAACTTTTCCTCGGTCAGTTCCGGCCTGCCCCGGTAGCCGCGGGCCACCGGCACGCCCCCGATGAGGAGTTCGCCGGGCACCCCGACCGGCACCGGCCGGCCGTGCTGGTCCACCACGAACGCCAGGCTGTTGGGGATGGGCCGGCCGATCGGCGGGACCGCGTCGCCGGGTTCGACCACTGTCGAGGTGGCGAGGACCGTGGTCTCGGTGGGGCCGTAGTTGTTGACCACGCGGAACGGCAGCGCCGCCGGCGGCCCCATCCGCAGCCGGTCGCCGCCGGTCAGCACGTAGTCGAGGGTGCTGTCCGCCGGCCACGGCAGCGCCGCGAGTGCCTCCAGCATCGGTGTGGACAGGAATGTGGCGTGGACGCGCTGCTCGCACAGCCAGTCCCGCAGCAGAGCCGGGGTGAGCCGGACGGTCTCGGTGGTGACGCAGCAGGTCGCGCCGCGGAGCAGGCCGAGCCACAGCTCCCAGGCCGCCGCGTCGAAGCCGATCCCGGCCAGCAGCGCGAGCCGCTGTCCGGGCTCCAGCCCGTACTCCCGCGCCGTCCAGTGCACCAGATTGACCAGGCTGCGGTGCTCGACCTGGACGCCCTTGGGACGGCCGGTGGAACCGCTGGTGTAGATGAGGTAGGCGAGGTGGTGCGGTGCGGCGGTCGGCCGGGGATCGGTGTCCGGCTCACAGGCCAGCGTCGCGGTGTCCTCGTCGAGCAGCAGCAAGGGTACGTCCGAGGGCAGCCGGCCGGTGTGCGCGGAGCCGGTGACGACGACCGGGGTCGCGGTGTCCCGCACCATGTACGCCAGCCGCTCCGCGGGATGGTCCGGATCCAGCGGCACATACGGTGCCCCCGCCTTCAGGACGCCCAGCACGGCCGTCATCAGATCGGGGCCACGCTCCAGGCACACCGCGACCGGCATGTCCGGCCGCACTCCGTAGCGAATGCGCAGGTGGTGGGCGACCCGGTTGGCACGCGCGTTCAGCTGGCCGTAGGTCAGCGTGCCCTGCGGCCCTTCGACGGCCACCGTGTCCGGCTGTTGTGCCGCCCGCTCCTCGAACAGGCCGTGCAGCGTGGCGGCGTCCGGGAAGGCGGCCCCGGTGTCGTTCCACTCGACCACCGTCCGCCGTCGTTCCTCGGCGGTGAGCAGGCACAGCCGGGACAGCCGTGCCGCGGGCTCGCGGGCCACCGTCTCCAGCAGGGTGCCCAGGTGGCCGGCCAGCCGGGCGACCGTGTCCCGCTCGAAGAGGTCCGTCCGGTACTCCAGGGTGCCGCGCAGCCCGCCGTCCGCGTCCTCCGACATCATCAGGGTGAGGTCGAACTTGGCGTCCGGCAGCGTGACCGTGAACGGCTCCACGTGCAGCCCCGGAAGGCTCCAGCCGTGTTCGTCCGGTGTGTTCTGGAGGACGAACATCGTCTGGAACAGGGGGTTGCGGGACGGGTCGCGGTCGGGGGCGAGTTCCTCGACCAGGCGCTCGAAGGGGAGGTCCTGGTGGTCGTAGGCGCCGAGCGCGGTGTCCTTGACCCGGTCGAGGAGCTCGGTGAACGCCGGATCGCCGGACAGGTCGGTGCGCAGGACCAGCGTGTTGACGAAGAAACCGATCAGCTCCTCCGTCTCCGCGCGGTTGCGGCCGGCGACCGGGCTGCCGACGGTCACGTCGTCCTGTCGGGCGTACTTGGCCAGCAGCACCTGGAAGACGGCCAGCAGCACCATGTACAGGCTCGCGGAACCGCTCCTGGCCGCCTTCCTCAGCCCGGCGGCCACTGCCTCGCTCACCTCGAACGTCACGGTGTCGCCGCCTCCGGGCCGCCCCGCCGGACGGCGGTGGTCGGTGGGCAGTTCCAGCGGTTCCACCCCGGCGAGCCGCCCCTTCCAGTACGCCAGCTGCTCCTCCAGCACGTCACCGGTGAGCTGCTTTCGCTGCCACACGGAGAAGTCCGCGTACTGCACGGGCAGTTCGGTGTCCTCGGGCCGGCTTCCGGTCGTCGCCGCCCGGTAGCCCTCCCGCAGTTCGCGCGCCATGACCGGCTCCGACCAGCCGTCACAAGCGATGTGATGCACCGTCAGCAGCAGGTGCGCCTCCTCGTCGGCGAGCCGCACCAGGCGCGCACGCAGCAGCGGCCCCGCCGCCAGGTCGAACGGCCGGGCGGCCTCCTCCCGGGCCAAGTGCCTTGCGGCCTCCTGGCGTTCCTCCGGATCGACGATGTGCCGCAGGTCGTGGACGGCCGTGTGCACCGGCGCCGGCGGATCGACGATCTGCGCCGGCTCGCCGTCGTCGTCGGCGACGTACCGCGTCCGCAGGACCTCGTGGCGCGCGAGCATGCGGGTCAGCGCCGCGTCCAGGGCCTCGGTGTCCAGCGCACCGCTGACGCGCAGCGCGAAGGGCACGGCGTACTCGGCGCGTCCGGGCTCCAGTTGGTCGAGGAACCACAGCCGCTGCTGGGCGAAGCTCAGCGGCAGCGGCCCGTCGGTCCGGTCGGCCGGCACGATCCGGCCCGCACCGGCCGCTCCACCGGCGACGAGCTCCGTCACGGCGGCGGCCAGCCCGGCGACGGTGGGCGCCGCGAACAGCTCCCGCACCGGCACCTCCACACCCAGTGCGTCCCGCAGCCGTGACGTCACCTGGGTGGCGAGCAGGGAGTGGCCGCCGAGCGCGAAGAAGTTGTCGTCCACACCGGTGACCTCGATGCCCAGCACCTGGGACCAGGCCGCCGCGATCGCGCGTTCGACCGGAGTGCTCGGGGCCGGACCGCCGGCCCCGGACGGCCGGGGCTCGGGCGCGGGCAGCTCCCGCCGGTCCACCTTGCCGTTCGGGGTCAGTGGCAGCCGCTCCAGCGTCACGAACGCGGACGGCACCATGAAGTCGGGCAGTTCACGGCGCAGCCGCTCGCGCAGGGTCTCGCCGCGCACCGTGGCTCCCGCTGCCGGGACGACATACGCGACCAGCCGCTTGCCGCCGGGGGCGTCCTCGCGTACGACCACGGTGGCTGCGACGACGTCGGGGCCGGCCAGCAGCACCGCCTCGATCTCACCGGGCTCGATGCGGTGCCCGCGCAGCTTCACCTGGTCGTCCAGCCGCCCCAGGAACTCCAGTTGCCCGTCGGTCAGCCAGCGCACCCGGTCGCCGGTGCGGTAGACCCGGCGGGGCGTGCCGTCGATGTCGGCGGTCACGAACCGCTCGGCCGTCCAGCCCGGCTGCCCCCGGTAGCCGCGCGCCAGCCCGGCGCCACCGACGAGGAGTTCGCCCGGCACTCCGGTGGGCACCGGCCTGCCGTGCCGGTCCACCACATGGACGAAGGTGCCGCGCACCGGACGGCCGATCGGCGGCACGGCCGTGCCGGGGACGACCTCGGCCGAGGTCGTCACCACCGTCGACTCGGTCGGCCCGTAGTTGTTGACGACGCGGAAGGGCAGGCGCAGCCCGGCCGGCAGGCGCAGCGCGTCACCACCGGTCAGCACGTACTCCAGGGAGGTCGGCTCCGACCAGTCGAGGGCGGCCAGCGACTCCAGCATCGGCGTCGAGACGAAGGTGCCGGTGACCCGCCGCTCGCTCAGCCAGCGCTGGAGCAGCTCCGGTGTGAGCCGCACCGTGTCGTCCGGTACGCACACGGTGGCACCGGTCGCCAGCGCGGGCCACAGCTCCCACGCCGCCGCGTCGAACCCGACCCCGGCCAGCAGCGCGACGCGCCGTCCCGGGGCCGCGCCGAAGGTGTCGGCCGTCCAGCGGACCAGGCCGGCCAGGCTTCGGTGCTCGATCTCGACGCCCTTGGGACGGCCGGTGGATCCGCTGGTGTAGATCACGTACGCCAGGTCGGCGGGGGCCGCTGCGGGCTGCGGGTCGTGGGCCGGCAGATCCGCGAGGGACGGCCAGTCCCGGTCGGTGAGGAACCGGCCGGGCCCTTCGGGCAGTCGTGCGGCGCGGGGGCTGTCGGTGACCACGAGTCCGGCCCGCGCGTCCGCGACCATGTGGGCGAGCCGGTCGGCGGGGTGCTCCGGATCCAGCGGCAGGTAGGCGGCGCCGGACTTGAGTACCGCGAGCAGTACGGTGATCTGCTCGGGGCCGCGCTCCAGGCACACGGCGACCGCTGCCCCGGGACCGGCTCCCTGGAGACGCAGGTGCCGGGCGAGCCGGTTGGCCCGCGCGTTCAGCTCCCGATAGGTCAGTTCTCCGTCGGCCGAGAGCACCGCCGTCGTGTCCGGCCGCAGGGCGGCACACTCCTCGACGAGCCGGTGCACCGTCGCCCCGGCCCCGGCTTCGGCCTCGATGTGTGCGGCGGACGCCGTCCCGCTCCACTCGGCCAGCACCCGGCGCCGCTCGGCACCGGTCAGCACCTCCAGCTCGGAGAGCCGGCGCTCCGGGCCCGCGACCGCCGCGCGCAGCAGCGTGGTGAAGTGCCCGGCCAGCCGCTCCGCGGTGTCGGGTGCGAACAGGTCGAGGGCGAACACCAGATCGCCGTCGAGCGAGCCGTCGGGCCGCTCGGTGAGCATCAGGGTCAGGTCGAACTTGGCCTCCTCCTCACGGACCGCGAACGGCTCCACCGCCGCTCCGGGCAGCTGCCAGGCGTGGCCGTCAGGGGTGTTCTGGAGCACGAACATCGTCTGGAACAGGGGGTTGCGGGACAGGTCCCGGTCGGGGGCGAGTTCCTCGACCAGGCGCTCGAAGGGCAGGTCCTGATGGTCGTAGGCACCGAGCGCGGTGTCCTTGACCCGGCCGAGGAGCTCGGTGAACACCGGATCGCCGGACAGATCGGTACGCAGGACCAGCGTGTTCACGAAGAAACCGATCAGCTCCTCCGTCTCCGCGCGGTTGCGACCGGCGACCGGGCTGCCGACCGCGATGTCGTCCTGGCCGCTGTACTTCGCCATCAGCAGCTGGAACACCGCCAGCAGCGACATGAACAGGCTCGCCCCCTGCCCCGCCGCCAGCCGCCGGGCCGCGGCGGTCACGTCGGCGGGCACCGAGAAGGACACCGTGCCGCCCCGGCCGGACCGCTCGGCCGGCCGTCGGTGGTCGGTCGGCAGCTCCAGCGGCTGCACTCCGGCGAGCCGCTCCCGCCAGTACACCGACTGCCCCGCGAGCGCCGGACCGTCCAGCACCTCGCGTTGCCAGCTCGCGAAGTCCGCGTACTGGAGGCCGAGGGGGGCCGGGGTGCACGGCCGGCCGGCCACCGCCGCGCCGTACAGCTCGCCCAGCTGCCGGGCCAGGATGCCCTCCGACCAGCCGTCGGAGACGATGTGGTGCACCGTGAGCAGCACGAGCCACTCCGTGTCGGCCACCCGCACCGCTGCTGCGCGCCG
>NZ_JBCEWQ010000162.1:0-18604 GCF_038448545.1 Streptomyces sp. CLV115 | reverse complement strand
GCCCCGGCCCGCAGGCACCGCCGCCCGGCCCGGGTCCGCAGTCGCCGCCCGCTCCCGGCCCGGGTCCGCAGTCGCCCCCGCCGCCGTTCCAGCAGCAGGGGCCGCCGCCGTCCTTCCAGCAGCAGTCGGCCCCGCCCGCGCCGCCCGCGCCGTTCCAGCAGCAGTCCGCGCCGCCGCCGTTCCAGCAGCAGTCGGCGCCGCCCGCGTTCCAGCAGTCCGGTCCGCCGGCTCCGCAGCCGCCCGCCCCGCCGCAGCACCAGCAGGGCCCGCAGAGCAGCGACGACGACTGGATGCTGTCGCCGCCGTCCCGCACCCAGGGCCCGCAGCAGGCGACCCCGGAGCAGCAGCCGCCGTTCCCGGGGCAGGGCCAGGACCGCCGGCCCGCGAGCTGGACCGCGGTCATCGCCCCGGACCGGGAGTACTTCCTGGCGATGATGCAGCGCAGCGGCCCCGAGGCGACCGGGCTGAACCTGCCCGCGTACTCCCCGGAGCAGCAGCTTCCGCTGGCCGGCAACCAGATCACGGTCGGCCGCCGCAGGCACAGCACCGGCGAGTCCCCCGACATCGATCTGTCCGTGCCGCCGGAGGACCCGGGCGTCTCGCACCAGCACGCGGTGCTGGTGCAGCAGCCCGACGGCAGCTGGGCCGTGGTCGACCAGAACTCCACCAACGGCACCACGCTCAACGGCGCCGAGGACCCGATCCAGCCCTATGTCCCCGTCCCGCTCCAGGACGGCGACAGGGTGCACGTCGGGGCGTGGACGACGATCACGATCCGCCGCGACTGATCCGCGTCGCAGGCATCGCACGCGTCGCAGGCATCACACACGTCATACGCGTCACACGGTCGGCAGTGGCCAGGCGTACGGCCCTTCGGGGTCGTCCAGCCAGGCCCACTGCCGCCCGTCCCTGACCGTGATGCCGAACCTCTCCCGCTCGGGGCGCTTCTCGCGCTGCCAGAGGGAGAAGGCCTCGCGCGGGTCGAGGGTGCCCTCGGTCAGCTCCAGCAGGAACCGGAAGAGGTCGTTCTCGCTGACCCGCCTCGGCACCGCGCGGGTGTGCGGGCGCCGCACCGGAGCGCCGCGCAGCGGTACGAAGTAGGCGGCCGTGTGCAGGAACCGGCCCTCGGCGTACTTCCCGTGCGCCGCTTCCCGTACCCGCAGCGCGATCAGTCCGGTGGCGAACGGGGCGAGGATCCGGGCGCCCGGTACGCACTGCTCCAGCCAGGACAGCGGTACGCACGGCAGGGTGCAGGTCGCGATGATCCGGTCGTACGGGCCGCGCCGGGGCCAGCCCCGGGCCCCGTCCCCGGTGATCACCGCCGGGTGGTAGCCGGCCGCGGCCAGGTGCCGGCGGGCCGACTCGGTGATCTCCGGGTCGAGGTCGACGGTGGTCACGGCGTCGTCGCCGAGCCGGTGGGCGAGCAGCGCCGCGTTGTAGCCGCTGCCCGCGCCGATCTCCAGAACCCGGTGCCCCTCCCGCATGTCCAGCTCTTCGAGCATCCGGGCCATCAGTGACGGCTGGCTGCTCGACGAGATCAGTTCGCCGTCCTTGATGCGGGTGGCCAGTGCCCTGTCCTCGTACGCCCCGCGCAGCCACCGGGCCCGCCGGTCCGGGTCGGGGTCCTCGCACCACAGCCGGTCGTATCCGCCGTCCACGAAGTAGTACGGCACGAACAGGTGCCGCGGCACCTGTTCGAAGGCGGCCCGCCAGCCGGGATCACCCAGCGCCCCGCCGGCCACGATGGACCGCACCATCGCCCACCGCTCCTCGGCGGCGGCCGCGGCGAACCGATCAATGTGCGCGTCCATACCTCCACCTTCCTGCGCCGGGGGCCGAGTGGCCAGGAACCCGGGCCGGGCGGTGGTCCGGCGGGGCACCACCGGGGCACGCGAGCCCGGCCCGCTCCGGACGGGAGGGCCTAGGACTCCGGACCTCGGCCGGTGCGTCTGCGACGATGGACGGGTGACAGAGAATCCGCGCGACACGCTTCAGGAGCAGACCTTCTACGAGCAGGTCGGCGGCGAGGAGACCTTCCGACGCCTGGTGCACCGCTTCTACCAGGGCGTCGCCGAGGACCCGCTGCTTCGGCCGATGTACCCGGAGGAGGATCTGGGCCCGGCCGAGGAGCGGTTCGCGCTGTTCCTGATGCAGTACTGGGGCGGGCCCCGTACCTACGGCGAGCTGCGCGGGCACCCCCGGCTGCGGATGCGGCACGTCCCGTTCCGGGTGGACCGGGCGGCGCACGACGCCTGGCTGAGCCACATCCGGGTGGCCCTCGACGAACTCGGGCTGGCGCCGGAGCACGAGCGTCAGCTGTGGGACTACCTGACCTACGCGGCCGCCTCGATGGTGAACACCGAGGGCTGACACCCGCCACCTGCGATCCTTCACCGGGCGCGGAATTCGGTCTTCCGTCACCGATAAACGGTCACAATCGCATCAAGTACTCACGTAAGCGGTTTCCAAGAGCCCATACGCCTTGAAAGCATCTGTGAACGCCGGGGGGCGTGTGTGTTTTGAGGGCCCAGGGGGGCGTGAGTGACGGGTTTCGTCTTTCTCCGGGTACGGGCCCACCGGCTCCTGCTCTCCGCGGCGTTGCTCGCCGTTCTGCTGACCACCTCGGTGCTGGCCGCGCTGACCGCCTTCTCCGGTTCGGTCGGTGACGCGGCGCTCCGCAACGCCCTCACCCACCGTTCGGCGGCCGACGCCTCCCTCGTGATGTCCTCTCAGGTGGCGCCCGCGCAGCGGGAGGCGGCCGACGCGATCGCCCGGAAGGCGGCCCGCGAGACCTTCGGCGGGCTTCCGGTGACCGTCCGGACGATGGAGACGTCGGGGGCGTACGCGCTGCCGCGTGATCCACGGGCCGCCGGCGGCGAACCCGATCTCACCCACTTCGCCTCGCTCGACCGCAGCCGCGTCCGGATCGCCGCGGGCCGGATGCCGGCGGCGGGCGGCGAAAAGCCGGGCGGGCCCATCCAGGTGGCGCTGCCGCGGACCGCCGCCGAGGCGCTGAAGCTGAAGCCCGGTGCCCGGCTCACCGTCACCGACCGGCTGACCGACAAGCCGCTGCGGATCCTGGTCACGGGCGTGTACGAGGTGTCCGACCCGGCCGATCCGTACTGGCAGCTGGACGAGCTCGGCGGGCGCGGCATCCGCAAGGTCGCCTTCACCACCTACGGTCCGCTGCTCACCGATCCTGCCGCGGCAGGATCCGGACGGATCAGTGCCGGGACGATGTCCTGGCTGGCCGCGGCCGACTTCCGCACGGTCACCACCGGCCGCATCGACGCGCTGCACGACACCGCCACCGCCGCTCCGAAGGAGCTGCTGGCCGCCCCCGAGTTCAAGAGCGGTGCCACCGCGCGGACTTCGCTGCCCCGGGTGCTGGAGCAGATCGACCGGGCGCTGCTGGTCTCCCGCTCCACGCTGATGATCGTGGCCGTCCAGCTGGTGCTGCTCGCCGGGTACGCGCTGCTGCTGGTGGCCCGGCTGCTGAGCAGCGAGCGCGACGGGGAGACCCGGCTGCTGCGGGCCCGGGGCGGCTCGCGCGGCCGTATCACGGCGCTCGCCGCGATCGAGGCGCTGCTGCTGGCGCTGCCCGCCGCGCTGATCGCCCCGCTGCTCGCCGGGCCGCTGACCCGGCTGCTCGCGACGCGCGGCGCGCTGTCCCGGATCGGGCTGCGGGTCGACGGCGGCGCCACCGCCACCGTCTGGCTGGTCGCCTTCGTCACCGCGCTCTGCTGCGCGCTGGCCGTCGTGGCGCCCGCGCTGGCGGCGGGTGCCTCGGAGCGCAGGGCGGGCCGGGCCGTGGCACTGCCCGCGCCGCTCCGGGCGGGTGCCGACCTCGGCCTGCTGGTGATCGCCGGGGTCGCGTACTGGCAGCTCGACCGGCGGGCCACCGAGGTCGGCGGCGGGGTGCTGAGCGGGGACCGGCAGGGGCGGCTCGGCATCGATCCGCTGCTGGTCGCGGCGCCCGCGCTGCTGCTGCTCGCGGGCACCGTGCTGACGCTGCGGCTGCTGCCGCCCGCGGCCCGGCTCGCGGAGCGCGCCGCCGCGGGCGGCCGGGGGCTGATCGCGGCCCTGTCCGGCTGGCAGTTCAGCCGCCGCCCGCTGCGCAACGCCGGGCCCGTGCTGCTGCTGGTCCTCGCGGTGGCCATGGGCATGCTGGCCATCGGGCAGCGCGCCTCCTGGGACCGTTCGCAGGGTGACCAGGCGGACTTCAGGGCCGGTGCCTCGCTGCGCGTGATCACCGGCGTCGGGGACGATCCGGTGAAGTCGGGCGGGTTCGCACGGCTGCCGGGCGTACGGGACGCCGCGCCCGCGTTCCGCACCACCACCGAACTCTCGGGCAACCGGACCGCCTCGGTCCTCGCCCTGGACACCGCCCACGCCGCCGAGCGGATGCTGATCCGCGACGATCTCGGCGACCGGCCGCAGGAGCGGCTGTTCGACCCGCTCGACCGGCCGAACCCCGCACGGGCCGGGCTGGTGCTGCCGCAGAAGAGCGAGCGGCTCCGGTTCGACGTACGGATCACCTCGGCCGACACGCACGGGCGGCAGGGCGACGACCCGGTCCTCGCCGTGCTGCTGGAGGACCGCTACGGCCTGCCCTACCGGGTGTCGGCCGGGACCGTGCGCACCGACGGCAAGGTGCGTCCGGTCGCCTTCGAGGTGTCGGCCGCGGGCGACCTGGCCGTGACCGGCTTCGAGCTGAACGGCAACCGGCCGGAGGGGGAGAGCGCGTCGTACGGGTTCGTCGTCGGCGCCCTGCGGACCGTGACGTCCGACGGCACCGAGCGGCCGGTCCCGGTCCCCGAGGGCTTCCGCTGGAATGCCGAACTGACCGGCACCGGATCCGGCGCCGAGACGCCGCGCGGCGAACCGGTCGACGCCACGGCCTCCGCGAGGACCCCGCTGGCCTTCACGTACGAGGCCGGTGCCGCCCCGAACGTGTGGGACTACACGCCCGCCTACTCCGTACGGGCCACCGTGCCCCGCCCGAAGGCGCCGATGCCGAACGCCGTCGTCACCGACACGTATCTGAAGGCCGCCGGGGCGAGGAAGGGGCAGCACGTCGATGTCACGCTGGCCGGCGAGACGGTACGGGTGAAGATCGTGGACACGGTGCGCCGGCTGCCGACCACCGGCCCCGGGGCGGACGACTCCGTCTCCAGCAGCGGCCCGGACCGCGACGGCGGTGCGCTGCTGCTCGATTTCCGGGCCGTCGGCCACGTCCTCGCGCAGCGCCCGAACGCCGCGCTCACCGCCAACGAATGGTGGCTGAGCACCGCCCCCGGGCAGGCCGCGAAGGTCGCCGCCACGCTGCGGGCGCAGCCGGACACCGATCCGGCGCAGGTCCTGGTGCGGGACGAGATCGCGCGGGAGCTGGTCGGTGATCCGCTGGGCGCCGGGCCGCAGTCCGCGCTGCCCGCGGTGGCGGTGGTCGCCGCGGCCCTGGCCGCGGTCGGCTTCGCGGTGAGCGCCGTGGGCGCGCAGCGGGAGCGGGCCGCCGAGTTCGCCGTCCTGCGCGCGCTGGGCACCCCGCGCCGCAGGCTGACCAGGATGATCGCCGCCGAACAGAGCGTGCTGATCGCGATCGCGCTGCTGGTCGGGACCGTGCTCGGGGCGGTGCTGAACCGCGCCGTCGTCCCGCTCGTCGTACTGACCGGGCAGGCCACCGCGCCGGTGCCCGGGGTGCTGGTGCAACTGCCGGCCGGGCAGGTCGCGGCACTGCTGGCGGGCGTCGCCGCGCTGCCGCTGGTCATCGTCGTGTCCCTCGCTCTGCGCGGTGCCGACCCCGCGGCCTCGCTGCGCGTCCAGGGGGACAACTGACATGACTCCGCGTTCCGTTCGAGACGGTGGCACCCCCGCCGGTGCCCCCTGGGTCCGTACCCGGCTGCGCACCGCACCCGGCACCGCCTGGGCGCTGGCGCTGCTGGTGCTGGTCACGTCGTTCCTCGCGGCCCTCTTCCCGCGCGTGGTGGAGCGCCAGGGGACCGAGGGGCTGCACCACGACATCACCGCCGCCGGCCCCCCGCACAGCGTCCTGGGGCTGACCAGCCCGCAGCCCGGCCTCCAGCTGCTCCCGGCCGAGCGCGAGGGGGCGGTGCGCGGCGCGGCGCTGAAGACCGTCCACGAGAAAGTGCGCGCCGCGCTGCCCGCCGAGGTGCGGCCCGGTGCCGCCGACTCCGCGTACGGCTTCGGGACCAGCCGGCCGATACCCGCGCAGGAGACCTGGCTGCCCCGGCCCGACGGGCTCGACCCGCAGCTGAGCTACACCACCCTGTCGGACCTCCCCCGCAACGCCGCACTGCGCTCCGGGGCCTGGCCCACCGTGCGCGGCACGGTCACCGAGGACACCGGCGAGGTGGAGGGCGTGGTCACCGAGGAGACGGCGAAGGCGCTGGGGGCCAAGCCCGGCTCGACGCTCTCCGTACCGACCCGGGCCGGGGAGCAGCTGACCGTACGGATCACCGGCGTCGTCGCCCCCGAAAAGCCCCGGAACACCTACTGGTCGGCCGATCCGCTGTTCCGGACCCCGGCCCTGGTGCCCGCGCCGAAACGGACCCCGCCCGGTCTGGACCCGCCCCGCTACTACTGGACCGCGGCCGTGCTGCTGCCGCCGGACGCCGGGCCCGCCCTGCTCGGCTCGGCCGGCGAGCCGGAGATGTTCTGGCGGTTCGCGCCGGACGCCTCCGGTCTGACCGCCGCCGATGTGCCGGGGCTGCGCTCGGCGATCGCCTCGCTGGAGAGCGGTCCGGGGCTGGTGCGGCTGCGGGGGATGGCCGGTGACGACGCGGCCTTCGGGACCGAACTGGACCAGATCCTCGCCGGGTACGCCACGCTGCGCGCGGCGATCGAGCCGGTCGTCACGGTGGCCGCCGTGGGTGTCGGGGCCGTCGCCGCCGCGGTGCTGCTGATGACGGCCGGGCTGATCGGCGGGCGGCGCCGGGAGGAACTGGCGCTGCTGCGGGCGCGCGGCGGTTCGCTGGCCGGGATGGGCCGGCGGCTGTTCGCCGAGACGGCGGTGGTCGCGGTGCCCGCGGCGGCGCTGGGGCTGCTGGGCGCGCTGGCGTTCTTCGGACCGGCCCGGCTGTGGCCCTCGGTGGTCGGGCCGGCCGTCGTCGCCGCGCTGGTCTGCGTGGCCCTGCCGCTGGGCTCGGTGCTGCCGCACCGCCGGCCGCAGCTGCCCGGGGCCCGCGACGACCTGATGGACGCCCGCCCGTCCCGGCTGCGCACGGTCGCCGAGCTCACCGTGCTGGTGCTGGCGGTGGGTGCGGTGGTCGGGCTGCGGCGGCGCGGTACGGCGAACGGCGACGGCGATCTGCTGGTCAGCGCGGCCCCGGTGCTCGTCGGGCTGATCGCAGCGCTGGTTCTGGTGCGGCTGCTGCCGTGGCCGCTGCGGCTGGCCTCGCGGGCCGTCGCACGGCGGCGCGGGGCGGTCGGCTTCCTGTCGCTGGCCCGTGCCGGGCGGAGTTCGGCAGGAGGTGCGCTGCCGCTGCTCGCGCTGCTGCTGGCGCTGACCACGGCGGGGTTCGGCGGTTCGGTCCTCGCCGGGGTCTCGGACGCCCGGGACCGGGCGGCGTTGCTCACGGTCGGCGCGGACGCCCGGATCAGCGGGATGCTCGACACGGCGCCGCTCCCGGCCCGCCTGGTCCGGGAGGTCCGGGCGGCGGACGGCGTACGGCAGGTGGCCGCGGTGCAGGTGATGTCCGAGGTACCGATGCCGCCCGGCGCGGACGGCACCGGCCGCATGGAGAACACGGTCGTGCTGGGTGTCGACCCGGACACATACGCCGGGCTGGCCCGTACGGCGGACCTGGGGGCGTTCCCGGCCGACCGGCTGCGGGCGGGCAAGGGCGAGGCCGGGAGCGTGGTCGTGCCGGTGATCGCGTCGCCGTCCATCGCCGCGAAGCTGGGCGACGGGCCGTGCGACCTGACCACCCCGGGCGGGGACCTCAGGGTGCGGGTGGCCGGGATCGTGCCGCACACCGCCGCCGTCCCCGACCACGACTTCCTGCTCGTCGACACCGCGGCGCTCACCTGGCCGCGGACCACCACCCTGCTGGTGGCCGGTGACCCCGACCCGAAGGCGCTGCGGGCCATGGCCCGACAGGCGGGCGAGAGCGTCTCCGTGCGGCTGCGCGCCGAGGAGCGGGCGGCGTACGTCGACACCCCGATGCAGCGGGGCGCGCGCGGGATCTACGCGGCGGCGGTCGCGGTCGGGGCGGGCTACGCCCTGCTGGCCGTCCTGCTGTCGCTGCTGCGCACCGCACCGGAGCGCACCGCCCTGCTGGCCCGGTTGCGGACCATGGGCCTCCCCACCCGGCAGGGCAGACGGCTGGTCGGCCTCGAAGCGCTGCCGCAGGCGCTGCCCGTGGCCGTCGGCGGGGTGCTGGTCGGCTGGGCGACGATCGCGCTGCTGGCCCCGGGCGTCGACCTCGTGGGGCTCGCGCTCTTCAACGGGCCGGGCACCACCATGCCGGACATCGCCCGGCTGCGGCCCGACCCGTGGTCGCTGACGCTCCCGGCACTCGGTGTGGTCGTCCTCACCGCCGCGGTGGCCGCCGTCCAGGCCCGGTGGGCCGGCCGTCGCGGACCGAACACCGAACTCAGGGCAGGAGACTCACGATGACATCGCCGTCGGCCGACACCACACTCGCCGAGCTCGAAAAGCGCGCCACCGCGCGCCGCGACCGGCCCTCGTACGGGCACGACGCCCTGATCGCCTGCGACCGGCTGGTCCGCATCTTCTCCGCGGACGGGGTGGAGGTGCAGGCCCTCCAGGGCCTGGATCTCCTGGTCACCGAGGGCGAGTTGATGGCCCTGGTCGGCGCGTCGGGCAGCGGCAAGTCGACCCTGATGAACATCCTGGCGGGCCTGGACGTGCCGACGGCCGGGTCGGCGAAGGTCGCGGGCTGCGATCTGCTGTCGATGGGGCCGAAGGAACGGCTCCGCTACCGGCGGGACGTCGTCGGGTTCGTCTGGCAGCAGACCGCCCGCAATCTGCTCCCGTATCTCACCGCCGTCCAGAACGTCACCCTGCCGATGCAGCTGCGCGGCAAGGGCCGGGGCCGGGTTGCCGAGCGGGCCGCCCGCGCCGAGTCGCTGCTCAAGATCCTGGAGGTCGCGGACTGCCGCGACCGGCGCCCCCAGCAACTCTCCGGCGGCCAGCAGCAGCGGGTGGCGATCGCGGTCGCGCTCGCCAACAACCCGTCGGTGCTGCTCGCCGACGAACCGACCGGTGAGCTCGACTCGGCCACCGGCGAGCAGGTCTTCGCGGCGTTCCGGCGTGCCAACGAGGAGCTGGGCACCACCATCGTGATCGTCACCCACGACCAGGCGGTGGCCTCCGAGGTCCGCCGCACGGTGGCCATCCGGGACGGCCGGACGTCCTCCGAGGTGCTGCGCCGCACCGAGGTCGACGCCACGACGGGCCTGGAGTCCCAGGTGGCCCGGGAGTACGCGATGCTCGACCGGGCCGGCCGGCTCCAACTGCCCGCCGACTACACGGAGGCGCTCGGGATGGAGCACCGGGTGATGCTGGAACTGGAGCACGACCACATCGGGGTCTGGCCGGACGACGCCAAGCCGTGACGGGTACCGGTGGGGCAGGCCCCAGGTCGCTTCGACCGGGTGGCCGGATGTTCCCGCAGCGCGTACGTGCCTAGCGTCGTGCGGGAGTCATCCACCTGATCCGAGGAGCACGATGCGCGTCGCCTCACTGGTCACCGCCGGCCTGGGCCTGACCTGCTTGCTCGCGGGCAGCCTGCCCGCGGCGGCCACCCCCGCCTCAACCGCCCCGACCGACCCGCCCGCCCGCCAGCGGCTCGTCTGGGGCCCCTGCTCACCTCAGCAGCGGGAGCTGAACGAGGCGGGTGCGCGGTGCACGGAGGTGACCGTCCCGCTCGACTACTCCGACCCCGGCGGCCGGACGATCAAGATCGCCGTCTCCCGCATCAAGGCCACCGCGAAGCACGGCCAGCGGCGGGGCGTCCTGCTGTCGAACCCGGGCGGTCCGGGCGGCACCGGACTCGCCAACACCCTTTATCTGCGGCCCGCGTTGAAGGACGTCGCCGACCGCTACGACCTGATCGGCTTCGACCCCCGCTTCCTCGGCGAGTCCAGCCCCGTCACCTGCGCCCCCGCCGCCCCGGCGCCCGCGCCCGGCCCGGTCACGACCCGCCGCGAGGACTTCGAGCAGTCGGTACGGTCCGCCCGCGACACCGCACGCCGCTGCCAGGAACACGGCGACAACGCCCGGCTCCTGCCGCACGCCACGTCCAGGAACGTCGCCCGCGACATGGACGCGATCCGTGCGGCACTGGGCGAGCGCAGGCTCTCGTACTACGGCGTCTCGTACGGCGCCGACCTGGGCGCCGTCTACACCCAGATGTTCCCCCGCCGCGCCGACCGCGTCGTCATCGACTCCTCGACCGATCCGACGGCCACCCAGTACGAACTCTTCCAGCGGGCGGGCAAGCCGCTCGAAGAGGCGCTGGACGCCTGGGCCGGATGGGCCGCACGGCACGACACCACCTACCGGCTCGGCGACACACCCTCCCGAGTACGGTCGAACGTCCAGCGGCTGCTCGACGGGGCGGAGCGGCGCCCGGTCACCGTCTCCGGCGTCCGGCTCGACGCTCCGCTGCTGCGGCTGGTGCTGAGGCAGCTCATCCAGCACGAGGAGTACGACCCGGCGCTCGCCGGTACGGTGCGCGACCTGATCGACGCAGCCGCCGGCCGGCCGGTCGAGCCCGGCCCGGAGCTCGCCGCCATGCTCGAAATGCTCGCCTCACCGGAACTGGCGGACAGCATGCTGGGCGGGGCCCTGTTCATGTGCGGCGACCGCGGCTGGCCGGCCGGCGGCTGGCCGAAGAACCCGGAGACGTACTGGAAGAACATGGAGCGCAGCCGCACCACCCAGCCCGTCTTCGGCCCGTTCGTCAACGGCATGATCGCCCCGTGCGCGTTCTGGACCAGCACGTCCCGTGAGCCCGCCACCGTGATCGGCAACGACGTACCCGTGCTGATGCTCCAGGCCCGGCGCGACAACAACGTCCCGTACGAGGGGGCGCTGGCACTGCACCACCGCCTGACCGGTTCACGGCTGGTGACGGCGGACATCCGCTCGCACGGGGTGTACGGACGCGGCCTCGACGGCCTCGCCCCCGTCCCCTGCGCCGACGGAGCCGTCAACGACTACCTGCGGGACGGCACGCTCCCCACCGCCGACCTGACCTGCCCGCGCACCGGGGAGGACCGGTGATCAGCAGACGTACGGGCCTGGCGGCCACGGCGGCGGCCCTGCTCACCGGAGTCTCCGGCCCGGCGGCAACAGCCGCGCCCCGCCGCGAACCCGGTCTCGGCAGCCGCCTCCAGGACGATGTGGACGCGATCCTGGCCACCGGAGCCACCGGCGTACTGGCCGAGGTCCAGAGCGCCCGCGGGCGCACCACGGCCCGCGCCGGCACCGCCGGCCCGGGGGATCGCCGGCACCCGGTGCCCCGGGACGCCTACTACCGGATCGGCAGCGACACCAAGACCTTCACCGCCACGCTCGCCCTCCAACTGGCGGGCGAGGGACGGCTCGCGCTCACCGACACCGTCGAGCGGTGGCTGCCCGGCGCGGTGCGGGGCAACGGCAACGACGGCCGCAGGATCACCGTCGCCGACCTGCTGCGCCAGACCAGCGGCCTGAACGACTATCTCGCCGTCTCACCCGACGCGGCCGACGCGTTCACCCCGGCCGGGTACCACCGTTCGCGGTTTCGCACCACGTCCCCCGAGGACCAGCTGAAGGCGGCCCTGAGCCGGCCGCCCCTGTGGGTGCCGGACGCCGGACGGCCCGTCCCGGAACGGCGTTGGGGCTACTCCAACACCAACTACGTGGTGGCGGGCCTGATCATCGAGCGGGTGACCGGCAACTCCTGGGCGCAGGAGATCAACGACCGGATCATCGGCCCGCTGGGCCTGCGCCGCACCCTCACACCGGGAACCTCGCCGTACCTGCCCGAGCCGACGGCCACCGCGCACACCTGGTTCCCCGGCTGCGCCCGGCCGACCGACACGACGCTGGCCTCCGGCGGCGGGGCGGACGGCTCCGTCATCAGCACCACCCACGACCACGGGGTCTTCCTGCGCGCCCTGATGAGCGGCCGGCTGCTGCGTCCGGCCCAGCTGGCCGCGATGAAGGAGACGGTCGTGGCCGATGACTGGATCGCGGCGCCCGGAGTCCGTTACGGGCTGGGTATCGCCTGGCGCCCGGTGGCCGGGAGCGACGGCGGGATCTGGTTCCACGGCGGAACCCATCTGGGGATCGTCTCCGAGAGCGGGGTGACGCCGGACGGCTCACGGGCCGCGACCAACGCCACGTTCACCATGCGGATGGGCGACCCGGCCCAGGACGCCCAGGACGCGGCCGCTCGGCGTCTGGTGGACCGGGCCCTGACCGGATAGGGGCGGGCCGGTCGCTCAGCCCGTGCCCACCGACACGGCGAGCGTGCCCAGCCCGCTGCCCGGTCCGCGCAGGGCGATCGAGCCGAAGGGGGTGCGCAGCCGGAGCCAGGAGCCGGCCGAGAGCAGGGCGACCGGGAAGTCGGGCGCCGGGCGGAGGAAGCCGAGGGACTGGGCGGCGTGGACGGCCCGCAGCGGAAGCCCGGTACCGGCGACCGTGCGCGACCAGATCTCGCGGCCGATCAGGTCCCGCTCCGCCCGGGTACGGCGCTCCTCGGGCAGCGCCTCGTCGCGGGAGCGGAACTCAGCGACCGCCGCGACGACCGCCGCCCGCAGGGAGACCGGGTCGGGCAGGCCGGGCAGTTCGCGCCAGCCGCCGCGGGGCGGGAGGACCCCCGTCCACGGCGGCCCGGTGACCGGTGCGGGCATGGCACCCGAACCGGCTGCCGCGCCCTCGACGTCGAGGGATTCGAGGAGTTCACCGGCGGACACGGTGACGTCGAAGCCGTCGTCCGGCCCGGCCAGCCGCGCCGTCCGGATCGCCAGGACCTCGAACGACGGCGGCCTGCCGAACACGGCCAGCGCACCGCCGCCCGCCTGCATCCGCACCGCGGCGGCCCGGTCGTAGTGGAGCAGCCGGCCGAGGAAGGCCGCGAGATCCGCGGCCTCCCTCGTGTCGGCGAACTCCAGCGACCGTACGGGCACCGTCATGCTGCGGCGGGCTCCTCGGCCAGGTACTGCTGGAGGAAGAGCTTCTCCTCGGCGGAGATCCGCCGGGGCCGCTCCTCGGCCAGGTCGTACGGCACGACGACGGTCGAGGCCCGGACGTACACCTGTTCCGGGTCCTTGATCTCGTACGCGATCGTCAGCGACGCGGCACCGATCTTCGTGACCCACGACTCGACGGTCACCGGCTCGTGCCGGTGGACCAGCGGCCGTACGTAGTCGATCTCGTGCCGGGCCACGACGGAACCGCCCGCGAAGGACGGCGATCCGTCCCCCGGCGCCAGCCGGAACATGAAGTCGATCCGCGCCTCCTCCAGGTAGCGGAGGAAGACCACGTTGTTCACATGGCCGAAGGCGTCCATGTCCGACCAGCGCAGCGGACAGCTGTAGATGTGACGAGCCAAGACGATCAGCCTCGCGTGAGCTTCTTGTACGTGGCACGGTGCGGACGGGCCGCGTCCGCGCCCAGCCGCTCGACCTTGTTCTTCTCGTACGACTCGAAGTTGCCCTCGAACCAGTACCACTTGGAGTCGCCCTCGTAGGCGAGGATGTGCGTGGCGACCCGGTCCAGGAACCAGCGGTCGTGGGAGATGACCACGGCCGCACCCGGGAACTCCAGGAGGGCGTTCTCCAGCGAGGAGAGCGTCTCCACGTCGAGGTCGTTGGTGGGCTCGTCGAGGAGCAGCAGGTTGCCGCCCTCCTTGAGCGTCAGCGCCAGGTTGAGGCGGTTGCGCTCACCACCGGAGAGGACACCGGCCGGCTTCTGCTGGTCCGGTCCCTTGAAGCCGAACGCGGAGACGTACGCCCGCGAGGGCATCTCGACCTGGCCGACGTTGATGTAGTCCAGCTCGTCCGAGACGACGGCCCAGAGGGTCTTCTTCGGGTCGATGTTGGCGCGGGACTGGTCGACGTAGGAGATCTTGACCGTGTCACCGATCTTGACCGAGCCGCTGTCGGGGGACTCCAGGCCCTGGATCATCTTGAACAGCGTGGTCTTGCCCGCGCCGTTCGGACCGATGATGCCGACGATGCCGTTGCGCGGCAGCGTGAACGACAGGTCGTCGATGAGGACCTTGTCGCCGAAGGCCTTCGAGAGGTTCTCGACCTCGACGACGATGGAACCGAGCCGCGGGCCCGGCGGGATCTGGATCTCCTCGAAGTCCAGCTTCCGCATCTTGTCCGCCTCGGCCGCCATCTCCTCGTAACGGGCGAGACGGGCCTTGGACTTGGTCTGCCGGCCCTTGGCGTTGGAGCGGACCCACTCCAGCTCTTCCTTGAGCCGCTTGGCGCGCTTCTCGTCCTTGCGGCCCTCGACCTTGAGGCGGGCGGCCTTCTTGTCGAGGTACGTGGAGTAGTTGCCCTCGTACGGCAGCGCGCGGCCGCGGTCGAGCTCCAGGATCCACTCGGCGACGTTGTTCAGGAAGTAGCGGTCGTGCGTGACGGCGACGACGGCGCCGGCGTACTTCGAGAGGTGCTGCTCCAGCCAGTTCACCGACTCGGCGTCGAGGTGGTTGGTGGGCTCGTCGAGGAGCAGCAGGTCGGGGGCCTCGATCAGCAGCTTGCAGAGCGCGACACGGCGCTTCTCGCCACCGGAGAGGTTGACGACCGGCCAATCGCCGGGCGGGCAGCCCAGGGCGTCCATGGCCTGCTCCAGCTGGGCGTCCAGGTCCCACGCGTTGGCGTGGTCCAGGTCCTCCTGGAGCTTGCCCATCTCTTCCATGAGCGCGTCGGAGTAGTCGGTCGCCATGAGCTCGGCGACCTCGTTGAAGCGCTTGAGCTTGCCCATGACCTCGGCGGCGCCGTCCTGGACGTTCTCCAGGACCGTCTTCGCCTCGTCGAGCTTCGGCTCCTGCATGAGGATGCCGACGCTGAAGCCCGGCGAGATGAACGCGTCACCGTTGGAGGGCTGCTCCAGGCCCGCCATGATCTTCAGCACCGTGGACTTACCGGCGCCGTTGGGGCCCACCACACCGATCTTCGCCCCGGGCAGGAAGTTCAGGTTGACGTCATCAAGGATCACCTTGTCGCCGTGCGCCTTGCGCGTCTTGCGCATGGTGTAGATGTACTCAGCCAAGAGAAACCGTCCGGCAATCGATGTGTGGGCAGATACACCCCATCTTGCCTGACGTCCATCCCAGGATGGAAACCCGTATCACCCGGAACCCGCGACCTGCCCCTTCGCCGTGCCCACCGGCAGCCGACCGTTCCCCGCCGGTAGTCGACCGGTCACCGGCCGTCGCCGGCGGTCGCCGACGGGACACCGGTGGCGGGCGGCGTCCGGTGGCGGGTGTGGCCGCCGGGACCGGCGGCCACACCCCTTGCTCACTGTCCGTAGGCCACCAGCAGGTGGGTGGCCGGGACCACCACGAGTCCGCCGCCCGCGCCGAGGCCGGTCAGGGGCTCGGACACGTTCTGCTCGTCGGGTCCGTTGATCGGCGCGCCGACGTCGGTGGACCAGACGGACTGGCCGGTGGCGCCGTTGAGGGCCCACAGCCGGCCCGACCCGGAGCCGACGTAGACGTAGCCGTTGACGACGATCGGAGCCGTGCTGATCCGGCCGTCGCCCTCGAACTTCCAGCGGGTGGCCAGGGTGCGGCTGTGCCGCTCCTGGAGGACGCCCTCGTCGACGAAGTAGCCCTGGCGGCCGTCGAAGGCCGGGGCGGGCGACCGGCCGGAGGCCTCGTAGGTGCCGCGGACCTGCCCGTCGGTGGTGTTGAGGACCGAGGAGGCCATCCCGGCGTCGCGGACCCAGACACCGCCGTCGGCGAGGACAGGGGTGCGGCCCCCGCCGCCGGAGCAGTCCGTCCGGTGGTGCCAGAGCGGGTCGCCCGACTTGGGGTCGAAGGCATACGTCTGCTCGCAGGCGTACGAGACGTAGACCCCGTTGGCCGTGACGGCGGGCGCGCTGTTGTCCCCGTTCGCGACGGGCCGGGTCCAGAGCACGGTGCCGTTCTTGGCGTCCACCGCGTACAAGGTGCCGCCCGAGCCGGCGCCGCCCGTGTAGACCACGCCGCCGGCGAAGGTGGGCGGCGAGGTGAAGGAGTACTGTCCGGGCAGCGTGACGCTCCAGATCTTCGCGCCGGTGGCCGGGTTGAACGCGGTCAGTACGCCGTCGTAGTTCTGGGCGTAGAGCCGACCGCCCCCATAGGCGAGCGCGGACCACCAGTAGGTGCCACCGAGGTCGACGGGCGCCCAGGCGTCCTCGCCCGTGGCCGCGTCGATGGCGTGGAGGACGGTGCCGTACCCGTCCGGCGAGGCGGCGGTGGCGAAGACGCGCCCGCCGGCCACGACGGGGTAGGAGACGTTCCCGCCCAGGTCGCGGGACCACTTCTGGCTGAGCGGCGGCGCACCCACGGCGGTGTCGACGAGACTGCCGTCGTGCCGTGCGTTGATCTGATAGGTGGTGGTGGCGCCGGTCTGCACCGGTTGCGCGTCGACCGGTGTCACGAACACGACGGCCGACAGCGCCGCGCCGAACACCGCGGCGATGGTTCTTCGAAGTCTCACTCGGACATCCCCCATCCTCATCCGGCATCGCCGTGGCGATGCGCACAGGGCGGACCGGCCCCCCGGATCCGGTGGCCCGCTTCGGACCCAATGGTCCCCTGCGGATGCATCAACCGCCTTTCATTTTCCGGTGGTTGAGCCAAACCCCCGGACATGCGACGGCCCCGGTACGCGTCTGCGTGCCGGGGCCGTCATCGGGTGGACGTGACCGTCCGCCCGCCGTTCGTCACTCCGCGGCCGGTGCGCGGAGGGGTGGTGCGGGGTTACTGCGCGGAGGGCTGGGCCTTGCGCTTGCGGAGCAGGAAGACCGCGCCGCCGCCGACCACGACGAGGGCGATCGCGACGCCCGCGATGACCGGGGTGGCGCTGGAGCCACCGGTCTCGGCGAGGTCGCCCGAGCCGCCGGAGGTGCTGCCGCCGGAGGTGGCCGGGGCAGGCTTGTCGCCGCCGGTCTGGGTGTCGGTGCCGCCGGTGGCGCTGCCGCTGGTCTTGCAGTCCAGGACGCCCTTGAACGTCTTGGTGAAGCCGCCCGGACCGGTGATCGTGAAGTCGTAGGCCTGGTCCTCGGCGACCGGGACGGTGACCGTCTCGGACTTGCCGGCCTCGATGGTGTGCTTCACACCGGCCAGCTCGAAGGTGAAGGCCTCGTCGCCCGTGTTGGCGGCGGTGACGTCGACGCCGCCCTTGGCGCAGTTCTTCTTGGCCGTGACGGCCGGGATCGCGCCCTTCTTCGCCCAGGTGCCGGTGGCGGTCGCGGAGACCGTGGTCTCGCTGGAGCCGGCCAGGATCATGGTCTGGCTCTTGGTGACACCGGCGAACGCCCGGCCGACCGGCACCGAGGTGGTGGCCTGGACCGTCAGCGAGGCGGAGCCGTCGGCGGTGCCCGCGGGCACGTCGAAGTAGAGCTCGGCGCCGTTGGCGGCGGCGGTGACGGGCTTGCCGGCCTTGTCGGTGACCTTGACGCCGCTGGCGGCGTCGGCCGGCGGGGTCACGGAGACCTGGCCGGCGTTGGTGCGGACGGTGACCGGGCCGAGCCGCTCACCGGACTTGCCGGAGACCGCGGCCGGGTCCAGCGCGAGGGACGCCTTCGGCTCGGCCTGGTCGACGGCGCTGCGCTCCAGCCAGTCCGCCAGCTTCTCGGCCTGGCCGTCGGTGGCCTCGACGTCCACGTTGTCCGAGTAGCGCCAGATGGCGACCTGGGTGCCCGCCGCCGCGGTCTTCTCGGTGAGCGGGCCGGTACCGGCCTCCTTGGCGAGCGCCGCGAGGTCGTCGACCTGCGGGTAGGAGTGCTCCAGGATCCAGCGGATCTTGCCCGCGTTCTTGTTCGCGCCGAGCGAGGTCTGGTTCCAGGGGGTCTCCAGGTACTTCGCCTGGTCCTGGGTGGGGTTGTGGATGTCGATGCAGTACGTCTTGAGCTGGCCGCCGCCGTCGACGGTCATCTCGAAGAGGCCGGCGGGCAGCTGCTGGTCCCGGCCGCCGGTGTGCAGCACGGCACGGTCGAAGGTCTTCAACCCGTCCAGCACCGCGGCCGCGCCGCCCTGGTGCTGCGGCACCTCGTCGGCGACCGCGCCGCCCGCGCCGACGAGGGCGCCTGCCATGACCAGACCGGATGCCACCACCGATGCGGCCAGCCGGGCTATGCCGCGCCGCCGTGGAGAATTGGCCGTCGTCGCCGAGGACGACGAAACGGTCGCTGAAGAAGCAGAAAACACAGAATTCCCCTCCGGGCGGGACCCTCCGCGCCTGATGCGCGTGTGGGGATTGCCCCGCCAGTCGACTCAAGTGCCCCGTGAGTACTGGGAATCCTAAGGACGAAGCGATGAACAGTCCCCCGTCATACCGTCGTACAACCATTCCGAATCGGAATCGTTATCGCCGGTATCACTCGCGTTCGCCCGCCCGGCCCGTTCCC
>NZ_JBCEWQ010000161.1:0-19132 GCF_038448545.1 Streptomyces sp. CLV115 | reverse complement strand
GGGTGGCGCTGGTGGGGGCGTGGGTGGCGGCGAGGGTGCGGACAGAGGATTAGTGCCGCGTGGCACCATCCCTGCATGGCTGGTCTGAATCTGCGGTTCACCGAAGAAGAGCTGGATGCCTTGCGTGCGCGTGCCGAGGCGGAGGGGCGGAGCATGCAGTCCTTCGCCCACGACGCGGTGATCACCGCCATGAACGAAGACTCGCGCCTCTTCAACGAGGCCGCGGACCACGTGCTGAAGGTGAGTGAGGAGCTCAACCGGAGGCTCGCCCGATGCGGTACCTGACGCTTCCCGAACCGCTCAACCTCGCCGAGGGCCTCGGGGCTGCCGAGGCGCGCGACTACGGGCTGCTCGATTCGGCCCTCGCCCGCCCGCAGGCGAGCGTGTTCGGGCAGGATGCCTGTCCGGACGTGTGGCAGAAGGCCGCGGCACTCATGGAGTCCCTGGCGCGCAATCAAGCGCTCGTCGACGGGAACAAGCGCATCGCCTGGTGTGCCACCTGGGTATTCCTGCACCTCAATGGGCATCGCCTGAGCGTGGACTTCGATGTCGACGAGGCCGAGAAGTTCGTGCTGGACGTGTGCCAGGGCGCTCTCGACATGCCCGGGATTGTCGAACGGCTGCCCGGGTTCGCCGTGTGAAGTCGATCTGTGAAGAGGGTCTCAGCAGCGCCGAACCACTGTTCGTCCGTACGAGATTCCGCTCCGCCCCCCGGTAAGGTGGCCCGGTTGTCGTATCGCGGGCGGGTCCGTTCCGGCCCGCGGGACAGCGCCCCACGTACCCGAGAGACCCGAACCGGAGACCGTGACTACTACCGCCTCCCACCACCTCTCACCCGCCTTTCCCGGCCGCGCCCCCTGGGGCACGGCCGGCAAGCTGCGAGCCTGGCAGCAGGGCGCCATGGAGAAGTACATCCAGGAGCAGCCGCGCGACTTCCTCGCGGTCGCCACCCCCGGCGCGGGGAAGACCACCTTCGCGCTGACCCTCGCGTCATGGCTGCTGCACCACCACGTCGTGCAGCAGATCACCGTCGTCGCGCCGACCGAGCACCTGAAGAAGCAGTGGGCCGAGGCAGCGGCCCGGATAGGGATCAAGCTCGACCCCGACTACAGCGCGGGCCCGCTCAGCAAGGAGTACGACGGCGTCGCGGTCACCTACGCGGGTGTCGGCGTCCGGCCGATGCTGCACCGCAACCGCTGCGAGCAGCGCAAGACCCTCGTCATCCTCGACGAGATCCACCACGCCGGTGACTCGAAGTCCTGGGGCGAGGCCTGCCAGGAGGCGTTCGACCCGGCCACCCGGCGGCTCGCGCTCACCGGCACGCCGTTCCGGTCGGACACCAACCCGATTCCGTTCGTCGTGTACGAGGAGGGCAACGACGGCATCCGGCGTTCCTCGGCCGACTACACCTACGGCTACGGCAACGCGCTCGCCGACGGCGTCGTCCGGCCCGTGATCTTCCTCAGCTACAGCGGCAACATGCGCTGGCGCACCAAGGCCGGCGACGAGATCGCCGCCCGGCTCGGCGAGCCGATGACCAAGGACGCCATCGGGCAGGCCTGGCGCACCGCGCTGTCGCCCACCGGCGAGTGGATCCCCAATGTGCTGAGCGCCGCCGACAAGCGGCTGACCGAGGTCCGCAAGGGAATCCCGGACGCGGGCGGGCTGGTCATCGCCACCGACCAGGAATCGGCGCGCGAGTACGCCAAGATCCTCAAGCGGGTCACCGGCGAGAAGGCCACCGTGGTCCTCTCCGACGAGAAGGCCGCCTCGAAGAAGATCGACCAGTTCAGCGCGGACGATTCCCGCTGGATGGTCGCGGTCCGCATGGTGTCGGAAGGTGTCGACGTGCCGCGCCTGGCCGTCGGCGTGTACGCCACCACCATCTCCACGCCGCTCTTCTTCGCGCAGGCCGTCGGGCGTTTCGTGCGTTCGCGCAGGCGCGGCGAGACCGCGTCGGTCTTCGTACCGACCATTCCGATGCTGCTCGACTTCGCCAACGAGATGGAGGTCGAGCGGGACCACGTCCTCGACAAGCCCAAGAAGGGCAGCGACGAGGAGAACCCGTTCGCGGAGGAGGACAAGCTCCTCGCCGACGCCGAGAAGCTGGAGGACGAGGAGACCGAGGAGCAACTGCCCTTCGAGGCCCTCGAATCGGACGCGGTCTTCGACCGGGTGCTGTACGACGGTGCCGAATTCGGCATGCAGGCGCACCCCGGCAGCGAGGAGGAGCAGGACTACCTGGGGATTCCGGGGCTGCTCGAACCCGACCAGGTGCAGTTGCTGCTCCAGAAGCGCCAGTCCCGGCAGATCGCCCACAGCCGCCAGCGGCCGGCCGAGGAGGCCGATCTGCTGGAGAAGCCGGCCGAGGCGCGGCCGGTGGTCACGCACAAGCAGCTGCTCGGCCTGCGCAAGCAGCTCAACACGATGGTCTCGGCCTACACGCACCAGAGCGGCAAGCCGCACGGGGTGATCCACACCGAGCTGCGACGGGTGTGCGGCGGCCCGCCGAGTGCCGAGGCCACGGCCGGGCAGATCCAGCAGCGGATCAAGAAGGTCCAGGAGTGGGCCACCCGCATGACGTGAGCGGGCGGGGACGTGCGTGCGGATGGGGTGGTGCGGCTCCCGTGCTGCGGATGAGGATGGTGCGCGGCTGGGGTCTGTTGTGAAAGTGCTGGTCACAGCCACTCGCTGAGGACTGCGACCAGCACGGTCGCCTCGTGACGGACCTAGGGCCTCTCGTCCGGGGCGGGTGGCGCGGTCACCAGACGAACGGGGCGGACTGGTTGGCCGTGGCCACGCACGGGACCGTGGCCGACGTCGGGGACGAGGCCACGATCTGCAGTGACCAGTTGGTGGCACTCGGAGGAGAGGCCAGCACCACGGAATTCGTGCTGTCACCCGCGGCCAGGGTGCCGGAGGTGAGCTTCAGCGGGCCCAGGGTGATCGGGTTGCCGCCGCTCAGGCCGGGGTTGGTCTTCCCGGAGAACTGCACCTGGCTGGTGACGCCGCCCGAGGTCTTGCTGAGCTTGAGCGTCGTCGTGATGCTGTTCGGGTCGGCGCTGGTACCGGCCGGCATGGTGATCGCGGTGGACGTGATCTTTATGGTCTTGGACGTGCCCGAGTCGGTGGCGGTCAGGGTGGCGAGACCGCTGCCCCAGGCGCCGCAGTCGTACGTGGCCGTCGCGGTGAGCGGGGTCACCGCATGGGCCGCCGGGGCCAGGGCGAGCGCGCCGGCCACGGAACAGGCCGCGGCCAGCACCAGGGGGATGTGTCTTCGATTCGACGACATGACGGGGGGAACTCCTTCCGGTTCTGAATTCCGCAGATTCACCGAAGAACTGAGGAAGTGGATCTGCGTGCCGGGCCCGGCATTGTCGGGTGCAGTGAAACTGTGATCTTCATAGAAGTCAAGAGATGTCAACAGGTGCTCTTGAATTTCCCGCAGAAATGATTTTCGAGCATTTCAGAAAAGGATCATCCGGTAAGGATCATCCGGTTCTCTCTTGACTTCTCCGCACGTGACCTCCTCAATGTGCGCAATCAATGGGCCATGGAGGGGTGTCTGGTGATACGACGACGAAGACCCGGCGTGACCGGTCTGCTCGCTGCCTGCTTCGTGATGTCGCTGAGCTGCGCCGGGGCCACCGCCCAGGCCGCGCCGCGGGACGCGGCGGCGGCCGGGCGGCAGGCGGCCGGTGTGGTCACCCCGTCCGTCCACTGCGTGCTGCCCGCGGGGCAGGGCGAGGCGACCGGGCCGCAGGAGATGACCGTCGAACTGTCGCCCGCGGTCGTCGCCCCGGGCGGGAAGGTGCACGCCAAGGTCACGCTGGGGCCGTCCCCCGCCACCAGCGCGCTGGCGCTGGAGGACGTGCCGACCATCCCCAGCCTCGACCTCGCCATGTCGGGCGGGGCGAGTGGCACCGTCACCGTGCGGGGGGCCGAGTTCACGATGGACATCCCGGCCGGGAAGCCCATCGAACTCCCGCCGTACGAAGGGGACTTCCTGGTGCCGGCGAACGCCTCCGGGGACGTCTCGTTCGCCCCGGTCCGTACGCTGACGCAGACCAAGGTGCTCGGCTCCGTCTTCGAGACGCCCTGCGACGTCGTGGGCGGTGGCGGCAGCGTCGGCAGTGTCACGGTGGAGGGCACCGGCTCCGAGCCCGCCACGCTGACCGCTCCCGCCGATCCGGTACGGCCCAACACCGCTGTGGCGCTGGGAGGTTCGGGGTGGACGCCGGGCGGGGCGCCCGTACCCTCGCTCTGTGCGGTGGGTGGTGGCGGCTGTGATCCGCTGAAGTTCAAGAGCCACACGCTCACCATCGGCGGTGACGGCACGCTGGCCGGCACGGCCACCCTCGCGGAGGCCGGTGCGGTGCCGGACGGTGCGTACGAGGTGAAGGTCAACGACGGTACGAAGGAGGCCACCGCCCCCCTCACCGTCCGGGCCGTCGCGGCCGGCGACCGTGCGATCTCGCTGTCGCGCAGCAGCGGCCCCGTCGGCAGTGTCGTCACGGTCAGCGGCAAGAACTACAACCCGGACCGCTGGATCAACGTCATCGGCCTCGACGCCTCGGGCACCGGGCTCGACGACAGCGCGGTCTACGTCAAGAGCGGCCCGGACGGCACGTTCACCGTCGAGTTCACCGTCATCTCCGACGCCGTCGTCGCGGTCCAGGCGGACGAGGGCAACGACCCGGCGACCGTGCGGACCGCGCCGTTCACCGTCTCCGACGACGGGGGAGGGGACGGCGGCAGCGCCGACCAGCGGCTGACCACCTCGGTCAGGGCCGGGACGCTGTCCATGGTCCAGGACGGTGACACCGTCGACTTCGGTTCGACGGTGCTGGGAACCGGCAGCGGTGTGCAGCGCTCCCGGCTCAACCGGGTCGAGGTGGAGGACGGCCGCGGTGTGAACAGCGGCTGGTCGCTGACCGCCACGCTGTCCGGCTTCACCTCCTCAGGCGGCGGCACCATCCCGGCCGGCGCCGTCCGGTGGACGCCCAAATGCACGGCGCAGAACGGCAGCGTGGGGGCGCCGGTGGCCGGTTCGCCCGCCGCGCTCGGGAGCGGGGCGGCGAGCCTCTGCCGGATGGATCCGGACGGCTCCCGCCCGTTCACCGGCGGCCGGTTCGACGCCGACGCCGACCTCACCCTCACCGTCCCCGGCTTCACCCCGCCCGGAGATTACAGCGCGACCCTCACCCTCACTCTTCTCTGAATTTCTCATTCTCCGTTTTCTGTTCTCCGTTCTCCGGAGGATTTTCCGGGAGCCGTGAGGGGAAGTTCCACAGGCGCCCGCCCGCTCCGTATCGCATCGGAGCGGGCGGGCGTAGCCATTCCGAATTCGGGAATTCCCGCAGCCGACATCTCAGCCATGGAGGAGACGCATGTCCGTGTCCGTCAGAAGAAGAACCGAACGGCCGGGAAGGGCAGGCCGGCCGAGGACGGTTCACAGCAGGCGCGCGGGGTTGCGCCGTGCCGTGGCGCTCACCGCCGGGGCCGTGCTCGTCTGGACCGGCGGCACCGTCGCACTCGCGCCCGCCGCCGAGGCCGGTACCGTCACCCCGACCGTGCACTGCTCCCTGCCCGCGGGCCAGGGCGAGGCGACCGGGCCGCAGGAGATGAGCGTCAACCTCTCGCCGTCGATCGTCGACCCGGGCGGCAAGGTCCACGCCAAGGTCGCCCTCGGACCGTCCCCCGCCACCAGCGGACTCAGCCTGAGCGATGTGCCCACCACCCCCAGCATCGACTTCGCGATGTCCGGCGGCGCCACCGGCACGGTCACCGTCACCGGCCCCCAGATCAACCTCGACATCCCGTCCGGCAAGCCCATCGAAATCCCGCCGTACGAAGGGGACTTCCTCATCCCCGCCGATGCGAGCGGCCCGATCACCTTCACCCCGATACGCAATCTGACGCGGACGAAGGTGCTCGGCTCCACCTACGAGACCCCGTGCGACGTGGTGAGCGGCGGCGGCTCCATCGGCACGGTGACCGCCGAGGGCACCGCGGGGCATCCGCCCACTCTGACCGCGCCCACCACAGCCGTCCGGCCGTCCACCGCTGTCGCCCTGTCCGGCAGCCTCTGGACCGCGGGCGCCACCCCCGTACCGTCGCTCTGCTCGGCGGACGGCGGCGGCTGCGACACCGGCAAGTTCGCCTCCAGCACCCTCTCCATCAGCGGTTCGGGGGAGTTGAGCGGAAGCGCGGTGCTCGCCGCCGCGGGCGCCGTGCCCGACGGCTCGTACCTGGTGAAGGTCGGCGACGGCACGAAGGAGGCGACCGCGCCCCTGACCGTCAAGGCGTACGTGCCCGGCGGGCCGCGGGCCATCGCGCTCTCCCGCTCCGGCGCGCCGGTCGGCAGCGTCGTCTCCGTCACCGGCAGCAACTATTTCCAGGACCGGTGGATCAACACCGTCGGCCTGGACGCGAGCGGGGCGACGCTCGACGACACCGCCGTCTATGTGAAGAGCACCCCCGACGGCACGTTCAACGCCGAGTTCACCGTCTCCGACCCCGCCATCGCCGCGATCCAGGTCGACGAGGGAAACGATCCGGCCACCGTGCTCACCACCCCGTTCACCGTGACCGACGCCTCCGCGACCCTCTCCGCGGGCGCGGCGAAGGTCAGGCCGGGCGGAACGATCGCCGTCTCCGGCGGTGACTGGCCGTCCGGAACCACGCCCACCGCCGCCCTCTGCACCGCCGACGGCGGCTCCTGCGACAGCGCCCGGATCAGCGGCTCCACCCTCCGGATCGGCGCCGACGGAACGCTCGCCGGCACGGTCACCGTGGCCGGAGGCACCCCGCGTGCCGTGTACGCCCTCCAGGTCACCGCCGGGGGAGCACAGGCGCTCACCCCGCTGACCGTCGCCCCGTCCTTCGTCGTACTCACCCCGTCGGCCGGTCCGAAGGGCACCGCCGTCACCGTCGTCGGGCAGGGCTTCGCGAAGGTCGCGACCGTGTCCATCGTCGGTCTGCGGGCCGACGGCTCGCAGACGTCCGACCCGGCGAAGACCAAGGTGGTGGGGCTGGACGGGGCGTTCTCGCAGACCTTCACGGTCAACGCCGCCGACACCGTCGCCATCCGGGTCCGGGAGGTCCTCGTCAACCCCCGTACCGAGACGGCGGCGTTCACCGTCCAGGACGGAACCGTCCCCGCCGGACCGTCCTTCGCGCTCTCGCCTCCCGAGGGGCCCGTCGGCACGACGGTCCAGGTGACCGGACGCGGATTCGCCCCCGTCGCCACGGTCTCGGTGACCGGCCGCACCGCGGACGGGAAACGCACCGCCGATCCGTACGTCACCCGGGTCATCGGTCTCGACGGCACCTTCGCCCTCGACTTCACCGTCCGGGACCCGGCGACGAAGTCGATCCGGGCCTGCGAAGTGCTCGTGAACGGAAAAATTGTGCAGCAGTCGTTCACCGTGAGTTAACGGCAGTTCACTTCCGGTGTGTGAAGCGCCGCGAAGGCGTCGGCCGACCTGGACGCGCGTAGACCTCCAGGATCCGGCCGACGCCCCGCTGACCGGCGCTTATGCTGCTTCAAGCCAACTCCCCTTCGGACAACGCCCGGATTCTGGACGAGGTCTTCCGCTGAGCGGACTCGCTCGCTACTGTCCCAAAAAATGAACGCCCCGTGGCAGAGCCGCAGCGGGGCGCAGCCGGTGCCTGGCCAGGCCGGCGGCCTCTCCGTGCGTCGCCGCTGGGACCGGCGACGCACATTCCGTGGGAATCAGCCGCTGCCGCTCATCAAAGAGGAGAGGGCGTCGTGACCGCGGAAACCTCCCAGACGCTCGACCGGGGACTGAGGGTCCTCAAACTGCTTGCCGACACCGACCACGGCCTGACCGTCACCGAGTTGTCCAACAAACTCGGGGTCAACCGGACCGTGGTCTACCGTCTGCTCGCCACCCTGGAACAACACGCCCTGGTACGCCGGGACCTGGGCGGCCGGGCCCGAGTGGGCCTGGGCGTGCTGCGCCTGGGCCGCCAGGTGCATCCGCTGGTGCGCGAGGCCGCGCTGCCCGCGCTGCGCTCGCTCGCCGAGGACATCGGGGCCACCGCACACCTCACTCTGGTCGACGGCAGCGACGCGCTGGCCGTCGCGGTGGTCGAGCCGACCTGGACCGACTACCACGTGGCCTACCGGGCCGGATTCCGCCATCCGCTGGACCGGGGCGCCGCGGGCCGGGCGATCCTCGCCGCCCGCCAGAAGCCGGTCGGCGAGACCGCCTTCACCCTCACCCACGGCGAGCTGGAGGCCGGGGCGAGCGGAGCCGCCGCCGCGCTGGTCGGGGTGACCGGAGTCGAGGGCAGCGTGGGTGTGGTGATGCTCGCGGACTCCGTACCCGAACGCGTCGGCCCCCGTGTGGTGGACGCGGCCAGGGAAGTGGCGGACGCGCTCCGGTAGCGAGCCCTGCGGCGGGCCGCCCGCCACCGGCCCGCGGGCGGTCTTATGGCCGGATCACGTCTTAGCGGCTGCCCGGCCGGGCCGTATGTTTTCGGGGCTCACGCCTCGACCGGAGCGCGTGGCCGTTCCGGGGGGTTCCGATGGATGGTTCCGTTCTGCTGATTCTCGGCATCGTGGGTATCGCGGTGTACTTCCTGCCCTTCTTCGTCGCCGCGGGGCGCGGGGTGAACACCGGCTCGGTGTTCGTGATCAATCTGTTCCTCGGCTGGACGCTCATCGGCTGGGTGGTCGCCCTGGCCATGTCGATGGGAACCCGGCGCACGCCGTAGACCGCACCGGGCCGGGTACGGGGCGCCCGGCCCGGGTGCCCGCTGCGGCGGTTAGATTGGGCGGGTGCTCCCTCGTCTCTCGCGTCCCCGTGCCCTCGCCCTGTGCGCCCTGCCCGTACTCGCCCTGTTCGGTGTGGCCGCCTTCGCGCCGCTGCCGTTCACCCTGGCGCAGCCCGGCTCGACCGCGAACGTGCTCGGGGACGATCACGGCACGCCGGTGATCAGCATCAAGGGCGCGCCGACCCGGCCCACCAGGGGTGAGCTGCGGATGACGACGATCCTCGCGACCGGGCCCACCGCCGATGTCGGCATCGGCGATGTGATCGACGGCTGGTTCCGTACGGACCGGGCGGTGCTGCCCCGGGACTCCGTCTACCCGACCGGCGGCTCCGAGAAGGAGATCGAGAAGCACAACCTCGACGACATGCGGAAGTCGCAGGACTCCGCGGTCGACGCCGCGCTGAACTACCTCGGGAAGAAGCCCGGCTCGGTGGACGTGACCCTGAGCCTCGCCGATGTGGGCGGACCCAGCGCCGGCCTGTTCTTCGCGCTCGGCATCGTCGACAAGCTCGACGGGGACGGCTCGGGGGGCGATCTCACCGGTGGCCGCACCATCGCGGGCACCGGCACGATCGGGGCGGACGGGGCGGTCGGGGCGGTCGGCGGGGTGTCGCTGAAGACTCAGGCCGCACGCCGCGACGGGGCGACCGTCTTCCTCGTGCCGAAGGCGGAGTGCCGGGAGGCGGGCGCCGAGCTGCCCGAGGGGATGCGACTGATTCCGGTCACGACCCTGAAGAGCGCGGTGTCCTCGCTCCGGGCACTGGAGCAGGGGCACAAGGTCCCGAGCTGCTGATCTCGCCGACCGGCTCGTCGGCCGGTACGGAAGCCCGCTCCGCCACCGCGCCGTCCATCGTGCGCCACACCGGGAACACCAGTGGGCTCAGCGTCGCCAGCAGGTACACCCCGCCCATCGCCAGCAGCGCGCCCTGCACGCCCGCGCTCTCGACCAGCAGGCCGGCCGCGAGACCGCCCACCGGCATGGCCAGTTCGCCGCCGGCCGTGAGGACCCCGGAGACCCGGCTGCGCAGCTCGTCGGGCACCGTTCCGTAGATCAGGGTCGTCAGGATCGGGTTCAGTACCCCGCCCGCGAGCCCGCTCAGCGCCATGGTCACCGCGAGCGGCAGCGTCGTCCCGGTCAGCGCCGCGACCACGTACCTGGGCGCGCCGCACAGCAGCACGCACACCGTGAACACGGTCCGCCGCGAGAAGCGGTGCCCGACCGCCCCGTACAGCAGCGCCCCGGCCAGCCCGCCCGCGCCGAACAGCGCGGTGAGCAGCCCGATGTCACCGGCCCCGCCCAGTTCGGCGGAGGCGTGCACCGGGAGCAGGACGGCGTTCCAGCCCTGGTCGGTGCCGTTCATGAACAGGACCATCACCACGACCGCCAGCAGCAGCCGGTTGCCCAGCAGGTAGGCGTAGCCCTCGCGCAGTTCGGTGCGGTATGCCCGCAGCGAGACCGGTGCCGCGGCCTTGCGGGGCTCGGCCGCGCGCACTCCCCGTACGCCTGCCGCGATCAGCAGCGCGGACGTCAGGAAGGTCACCGCGTCCAGCAGCAGTACGGTCTCCGCGCCGACGAGTGCGATCAGTACGCCGGCCAGTGCCGCCCCGACCATCCGGGCGCCGCGCGACACGGCGTCGAAGAGGCTGGCGGCGCGGGCGAGGGTGGTGCCGGCGTGTTCGGCGAGATCCGGCACCAGGACGTAGCGTGCGGTGTCGCCCGGGGTGTGCGCGAGCCCGCCGACCGCCATCAGCGCGCACAGCATCCAGAAGGCCAGGGCGTCCGCGTAGTGCAGCAGCGGAATGGCGGCGACGGCGAGGCCGCACACCAGGTCCGAGGCCACGGAGACCCGGCGCCGTCCGAGCCGGTCGATGACCGGGCCGCCGATCAGGGCGGAGACGACGATCGGCAGGGTCGCGCAGAAGGCGACGACACCAGCCCGGCCCGCGCTTCCCGTGGTCTCCAGGACGAACCATGGGACACCGATCATGGTGAGTGAACTGCCCGCTCTGGATATGGAGTTGGCGGACAGTACGGCGGCGAGCGGTATGCGGCTGCGGTCCCCCCGACCGTTCACGCCGAACCGGGCACGACGTAGGTCTGGCCGGCCCGGTGGGGCAGGACGCGCAGCCCCAGTTCGACGAGGGCCCAGCCCAGCCGGGTGCGCAGATCGGTACCCTGCGCGTCCGATGTGAGCCCGGACTCCGTTGCGTACCGCTGTAGTTCGGTGGCGCGCAGCCGGTGCAGCTGCAGATGTGTGTCGGGGTGCACGACGATGTCCTTCCGGTCGGGAGGGGCTGGTTACGCCGCGGGGCGCGGGAAGAGATGCACATGGCTGCGGACGTTGGCCGATCCCTCGGTGCCCTCCGGGACCCGGCCGTGGTAGCTCTCGATGAGTTCGTGGACCTTCCCGATCAGCTCCTCGGCGAGGTCCGGGGTGAGGCGCACCTGGAAGTCGCTGATGTCCCAGCCCTCGCGCCACTCCTCGGGCCACTCGGACATGGTGCCGATCCAGGTGTTCAGCTCCCGGGAGTGCGCGGTGGCGATCTCGTGGAGCACGAGGTCGACCGCGCCGCGCACCTCGGGGTCGGGGTGGCTCAGGAATCTGCCGCTGTCGAAGACGGTGCCCCGGTGCGCGGCCCGCCACCAGCGCTCGCGGCCCTTGCCGCGCTCCGGGTCGTCCTCGACGAAGCCGTACGTCGCCAGCTGCCTGAGGTGGTAGCTGGTGGCGCCGCTGGACTCACCGAGCCGGCCGGCGAGACCGGAGGCGGTGGCGGGGCCGAACTCCCGCAGCGCGGCCAGCAGCCGCAGCCGCAGGGGATGGGCCAGCCCGCGCAGGGTGCGGGCATCGACCTTGTGGACGTTCTCGGCTTCGGCGGGCGTCTGGGCGCCGTCCTCTGTTTCGGGCATGGGTGAACCGTAGACTTGCAAAATCTTCTTTGCAACAGTTTTTTTGCAACACGTCCTTTGCAAGTGGGTCGACGCGGGAGAGGCGGTGAGCCAGTGAGCCGGTGAGTGAGTTGTGCGTCGTGCGTTGGTGCGTCTCCCGGCGCCGGCTCACCCCTGCTTGATGAACCCCTCCTGGATCAGCCACTCCTTCGCCACCTCGTGCGGGTCCTGCCCGTCCACGTCCACCTTGGCGTTGAGCACCTGGGCGACCTCGGTGGTCAGCTTCCTGCTGACCGGGTCGAGCAGCCCGGCGATCTGCGGATACTTCTCGAAGGTCTTGGTGTGGATGACCGGTGCCGCGTTGTAGTTGGGGAAGAAGTGCTTGTTGTCGACGAGCACTTCGAGGTTCATCGCCTTGATCCGGCCGTCCGTGGTGAACACCTCGCCCAGCAGGCAGGAGCCGGACTTGGAGACCTGGGTGTAGATGATCCCGGCGTCCATCTTCTTGATGTTGGCGGCCGGGAGCGACATCCCGTACGCCTTCTCCATGCCCGGCAGCCCGTCGTCGCGCGAGGCGAACTCGTTCTCCACGCAGATCGTCACCGCCGACGGGTTCTTCTTCGCCAGCGCCGCCACGTCGGAGAGCGTCTTCAGGTGGTACTTCGCGTTGTTCTTCCGGCTGATGGCGAGCGCGTAGGTGTTGTTGAGCGTGGACGGCGTCAGCCAGGTCACCCCCGTACGGCGGTCCTCGTCCCGGACCGCCGTCCACTGCTTCAACGGGTCGGGGATCGGCTTCGCATGGCCGAGGTACGTGATCCAGCCGGTGCCCGTGTACTCGTACATCGCGTCCGCGTCGCCCTTGACGATCGCCTCGCGCGCACTGATCGAGCCGGGCAGGTTCGTCCGGTCCAGGACCTCCGCGCCCGCGGCCTTGAAGACCAGGCCGATCATCTGGCCCAGGATGATGTTCTCGCTGAAGTTCTTCGAGGTGACGGTCAGCGAGGCACCGTCCAGCGGCTTCCCCCGGCCGACCGAACCCGGCACCACGTCGTCCACCATCGGCGAGCCGCTCTTCAGCCCGCACCCGGAGAGCAGCAGCGCCAGCGCCACCGCCCCCACCAGGCCGGCACGCGCCTTCCGCGGGCCCGTCATCGCCCCACCTCCAGTCCGCGCGGTGTCAGCGCCACCTCGACGAGTGAGGCCAGCCAGTCCACCAGCAGCGCCAGCACCACCGTCAGCACCGAACCGAGCACCAGCACCGGCATCCGCTGGGTCTGGATGCCCGAGGTGATCAGGTCACCGAGACCGCCGCCGCCGACGAAGGTGGCCAGCGTCGCCGTGCCGACATTGAGCACCAGGGCCGTGCGCACACCGGCCAGGATCAGCGGTACGGCCAGCGGCAGTTCGACCTTGGTGAGGGTCCCCGTCGCCGACATGCCGATGCCGCGGGAGGCCTCGACCAGATTCGGTTCGATCGCCTTGAGACCGGCCACCGTGTTGGAGAAGACCGGTAGCACCGCGTAGATCACCATGCCGATGATCGCCGTCGACGGACCGATGCCCAGCCAGATCACCAGCAGGGCCAGCAGGCCGATCGCCGGTGTCGCCTGCCCGATGTTGGCGACCGCCGTGACCACCGGGGCGCCCCTGCTCAGCCTGCGCCGGGTCAGCGCGATCCCCAGCGGAATGGCGATGATCAGCACCCAGAAGGTCGAGATCGCGGTCAGCCGCACATGCTGCCACCAGCGCAGCTGCACATTGCCGCCGGTCAGCGAGTTCCGCGCGATCGAGTCCAGATGGACATGGGTGATCCACAGGTACGTGACGGCCAGCACGACCGCGAGCGCCACCGGCATCACCACCAGCTTGCGCCAGGTGAACCGGCGCGGCGGACCGGCCGGCGGCGGGGCCGGTTCCTCCTCCTCGTCCCGGAAGGCATGGCCCTTGACGTCGTGCTCGCCGGGCGGGCGGTCCTTGTCGGAGGAGGGCGCGGACGGCTCGGGACGCGGCCGGCGCGGGGGTTCGTGGTTCAGCGGTGGATTGCGAGTCATGCGCCCGGACCGCCCTCCAGCTCCGTCTCGGTCTGGTGGCTGCGCAACTCCTCCAGGTCGTGCTGGTGCTCGATGGCGGCGAGCCGGTCGGCCTCCAGCAGTTCATGGACGGAGTTCATCAGGGTCTGCATGTCGACGACGCCGATGAACTCGCCGCGCCGCCCGGTCACCGCGACCCGTCCGCCGCTGTCGGTCAGCACCGCCTCCAGCGCGTCGTGCAGCGTCGCGTCACGCGTCACCGTGTCGTGGACCAGCTGCCCGGCGCGCGCCAGCGAACCCCGGGCCCGCATCAGGTCGCCGCGCCGCAGCCACTTGTACGGGCGGTTCCTGCGGTCCAGCATCAACAGCTCGTTGTGCGGGCCGCTGCGCAGCTTGTTGAAGATCGACTGGAGCGGGTCGTCGACCGTCACCGTGGGGAACGCGGCCATCTCCACATCGCGTACCCGGGTGAGATTGAGCCGCTTCAGCGCCGCACCGGCACCGACGAAACCCGAGACGAAGTCGTCCGTCGGATTGGTGAGGATGGCCTCCGGGGTGTCGAACTGCGCGATGTGCGAACGCTCCCGCAGCACCGCGATCCGGTCACCCAGCTTGATCGCCTCGTCGAAGTCGTGGGTGACGAAGACGATCGTCTTGTGCAGTTCGTGCTGGAGCCGGATCAGCTCGTCCTGGAGGTGGTCACGGGTGATCGGGTCGACCGCGCCGAACGGTTCGTCCATCAGCAGCACCGGCGGATCCGCGGCCAACGCCCTTGCCACGCCCACCCGTTGCTGCTGACCGCCGGAGAGTGCGCGGGGGTAGCGTCCGTGGAACTCCCGCGGATCCAGCCCCACCAGATCGAGCATCTCCTCGACCCGGTCCTTCACCTTCGACTTCGACCAGCCGATCATCTTCGGTACGAGGGCGATGTTCTCGGCGACCGTCATGTGCGGGAAGAGCCCGGACGACTGGATGGCGTAGCCGATCTTGCGGCGCAGCTTCACCGGGTCGATGTCGGTGACGTCCTCGTCGTTGATCCTGATCCGCCCGGACGAGGGCTCGATCAGCCGGTTGATCATCTTCAGGGTGGTGGACTTGCCGCAGCCGGACGGGCCGACGAAGATCACCGTCTCACCGGCCTTGATGTCCATCGAGACGCTGTCCACCGCCGGGTTCGGATTCCCCGGATAGTGCTTGGTCAGGTCCTCCAGCTGGATGGTGGCGCCGGACGTGGTCCGCGGCGTTCCGGCGCTGCCGGCGTCCGTGCTCCCGGTGGCGGTCTCAGACACGGATCCCCCTCGGGATGGTGAGCCGCCCGAGCAGTACGTACGCGGCGTCGAAGAGCAGGGCGAGGATGACGATGCCGAGCGTGCCCGCGAGCACCTGATTGAGCGCGTTGGCGCTGCCCAGCGAGGCGATGCCGCGGAAGATCTCGTTGCCCAGGCCGGGGCCCGAGGCGTAGGCGGCGATGGCGGCGATGCCCATCAGCATCTGGGTGGAGACCCGGATGCCGGTGAGGATCGGCGGCCAGGCGAGCGGCAGTTCCACCCGGCAGAGCCGGGCCAGCCGGGACATCCCGATGCCCTTCGCCGCGTCGACCAGCGACGGATCGACGCCGCGCAGCCCCACGATGGAGTTGCGGACGATGGGCAGCAGCCCGTACAGCGTCAGGGTGATCACGGTGGGCGCGACCCCGAGGCCGACGAGCGGGATGAGCAGGCCGATCGCGGCGAGGGAGGGGATGGTCAGGATCGTCGCCGTAGAGGTGATGGCCAGTGACCCCGCCCAGCCCCTTCGGTAGGTGACGACCCCGATCAGGATGCCCAGCACGGTGGCGATCACCATGCACTGGAACACGGCGCTGACGTGCTGGTACGCGTCGGTGAGCAGCTGTTGGTGCCGGTTTCCCAAGTACTCCCAGAAGCTCACACGTCACTCCTCGGCTCAGTCGTGGTCCGCCGCGGCCTGCTCGACGAGCGGGATGATCCGCAGCGGGACCGGGTTCTCCATGACGATGGCCGTGGAGGCCCGGACAATGCCATCAAAACCGACAACCCGGTCGATGACCCGTTGGAGATCGGCGTTGGAACGCGCGACGAGACGGCAGAGCATGTCGCCGTGCCCGGTGGTGGTGTGCAGCTCCAGCACCTCCGGTACGCCGGTCAAGTGGGCCCGTACGTCGGCCCCTTGGCCCTGCTTGATCTCCAGGGTGGCGAATGCGGTGACGGGGTAGCCGAGCGCCGCCGGATCGACCGCAGGACCGAATCCCCGGATGACGCCATTCGACTGAAGCCGGTCGAGCCGGGCCTGCACCGTCCCGCGGGCCACGCCGAGTCTGCGCGATGCTTCAAGTACGCCGATGCGGGGCTCACGGGCCAGCAGCACGATCAGCCGCCCGTCCAGATGATCGATCGCCATGGTCCGCTCCGAAGGGTCGACGTGATGGTCATCATGTACAGATAGCCCGCCCATCATCCCCATGCGCTATACAGATTGCCCAGTGATTCCGTGAACTATTGCGCACCTTGCGAAGCGGCGAGAGCCTTCGGACATGACTGAGACTCTGCACACCACCCCCGAAACAGCCCGGCAGGCCGACCCCTTCCCGGTCAAGGGAATGGACGCGGTCGTCTTCGCCGTCGGCAACGCCAAGCAGGCCGCGCACTACTACTCGACGGCGTTCGGCATGAAGCTGGTCGCCTACTCCGGACCGGAGAACGGCAGCCGCGAGACGGCGAGTTACGTACTGACCAACGGATCGGCCCGTTTCGTCTTCACCTCCGTCATCAAGGCCGCCACCGACCACGGCCGCTTCCTCGACGCCCATGTGGCTGAGCACGGCGACGGCGTCGTCGACCTGGCCATCGAGGTCCCGGACGCCCGCGCGGCCTACGCGTACGCGGTCGAGCACGGCGCGCGCGGCCTCGACGAGCCGCACGAGGTCAAGGACGAGCACGGCACCGTCGTGCTCGCCGCGATCGCCACGTACGGCAAGACCCGCCACACCCTCGTCGAGCGCACCAACTACGAGGGCCCGTACCTGCCCGGCTACGCCGCCGCCGAGCCGATCGTCGAGCCGTCCGCCAAGCGCACCTTCCAGGCCATCGACCACTGCGTCGGTAACGTGGAACTCGGCCGGATGAACGAGTGGGTCGGCTTCTACAACAAGGTCATGGGCTTCACCAACATGAAGGAGTTCGTGGGCGACGACATCGCCACCGAGTACTCCGCACTCATGTCGAAGGTCGTCGCCGACGGCACCCTCAAGGTCAAGTTCCCGATCAACGAACCGGCGATCGCCAAGAAGAAGTCCCAGATCGACGAGTACCTGGAGTTCTACGGCGGCGCCGGCGTCCAGCACATCGCGCTCGCCACGAACGACATCGTCGCCTCGGTACGGGCGATGCGCGCGGCGGGCGTCCAGTTCCTGGACACGCCCGACTCCTACTACGACACCCTCGGCGAGTGGGCGGGCGAGACCCGTGTGCCGGTGGAGATCCTGCGCGAGCAGAAGATCCTCGTCGACCGCGACGAGGACGGCTACCTGCTGCAGATCTTCACCAAGCCGGTCCAGGACCGCCCGACCGTCTTCTTCGAGATGATCGAGCGCCACGGTTCGATGGGCTTCGGCAAGGGCAACTTCAAGGCCCTCTTCGAGGCGATCGAGCGCGAGCAGGAGAAGCGCGGCAACCTCTGATCCCTTGGACCGGCAGCCTCTGACCCCTTGGACCGGCAGTCTCTGATCCCTGGGGTGGGCAGTCCCTGATCCTTCGGATCGGCGGTCTGCGAACCCAATCGACCGGCACGCGGCCGGCCCCGGGCCCCGTCAGGGGGAGCCCGGGGCCGGCCGCCGTGCTTCGGGCCGTTCCGGTTCGGACTCCGGGGACGGCCGCGGCTTTGGCGGGCCGCCCGGCGGGGGAGGGGCCAGATCGTCCAGGGCCTCCTGGGCGGCGGGCCCGGCCAGGGGGGAGAACCCGGGGTTGGTGCGCAGGGCCTCTTCCAGATTGCGGCGCGCCGGACCGTACTTCCGCAACGCCTGCTGGATCACGCCCAGGTGGTACGCGTACGAGGCGTTCTGCCCGCCCGTGTCGACCGCGCGGGCCGCGTACTCCAGGGCGGCGGACGGGTCGCCGGAGCGGTGCAGGGACCAGCCCAGGGCGTCCGCCACCGCCGCGCTGCGGTGCGAGCGCGCCCACTCGGCGTCCAGCAGCCCGACCGCCACCGCCGGATCCCCGTGGTCGGCCTCGAAACGGCCGCGCAGCAGCGCGTGGTCCACGCCCTGACCCTCGTCCCTGGCGAGCGCCCGGCGAAGCTGCCCGTACTGCTCGTCGGCCTCCGTGTCCATTCCCAGCGACTCGTACAGCTCGCCCAGCTCCAGCAGGTATTCGGGCCGGGGGAGTTGCGCCAGCGCCGCCCGGTAGTCGCGCCGGGCCTCGTCCGTACGGCCGAGCGCCACCAGAGCCCTGGCCCGTCCCGCGAGCGACGCGTGGTGGGCCCGGTCGGTGCGCAGCGCCGCGCCGAACTGCGCGACCGCCTCCTTGGGCTCGCCCCGCTCCCAGGCCAGTTCGCCCAGCAGATGCAGGCACTGCGCCTTCTGCGCGGGCGTGGTCGCCCGGTCCGCCGCGTCCCGCGCGTTGGCCAGGGCCTCCTCGCGCCGGCCGCGGTCCCGCTGCATCCGTGCCGTCTGCACGAGCGCCGGAACCCCCGCACGCAGCGCCGTGAAACGCTCCACCGCCGAGTTCACGGCCTCGTGGTCCCCGAGCCCGCCGTACGCGTCGATCAGCGCCGGATACACGGCCCACTGCTTCGGCTCCCGCGCCCGCACGGTCTCGCCCCACTTCCGCGCCGCGACGAAGTCGTGCCGGGCATCGGCGAGCTCCGCGAGCCCCACCAGGGCCGCCGTGCTCCCGGTCCCACCGGGCTGGACGTTCAGCGAGCGCTTCAGCGCCTGCTCGGCCCGGCCGTAGTACGCCGCGTCCGCGGAACGCCGCCCCCACTCCACGTAGGCCGTGCCCAGCAGAGCCCAGGACCGCGCGTCGGACGGATGCGCGCCCACCCACTGCTGCCGGTCCCCGATCAGCGCCGTCAGATCGGAGAGCGAGGCCGGGGCACCGGCGGCGGTCGCCCTCAGCGCACGCTGGACCGGGCCGGGCACGGACGGCCGCGACGCCTTCTTCCCGTCCTCCGGAACGGCCACCACCGCACCCGTCACCAGCACCGCGCCCGCCACCACGCCCAGGGCCGCCCGGCGCAGCGTCGTACGCAACGAGAGCGGCGGGGGCTCGGCCAGCGACTCCGGATCGACGAGCGAGGAGAGCGCGGAGGCGCCGACGGGGGCGAAGGAAGCGCCGGGGGCGGAAGGAGCGGAGATGGCGGTAGGGGCAGAGGGAGCAGAAGGCGTGGAGGGGGT
>NZ_JBCEWQ010000160.1:0-19363 GCF_038448545.1 Streptomyces sp. CLV115 | reverse complement strand
GTCCGGGGCGGGGGCAGGGACCGGAGCGGGCGCCTCCGCCTCACCGGCCTCCGCCTGCCCTGCCTCCGCCTGCTCCGCCTGCGGCTTCGTCTCCTTCTCCTCCACCGGGGCCGGCGGGCGTACCGGATCCGGTTTCGCGGTGGAGGTGCGGAGGATCTCCTGGAGCATTTCCTCCGCGCGCTCCGCGCTCAGCCGGCGCCGCGGGTCCTTGTGCATCAGCTGCCCCACCACCTCGGCCAGCTCCTCGCCGTGCTCCATCGGGAGCGGGTCGGACTGGCAGGCGGCGACCAGGAGTTCGTACTCGTTCGGCCGGTCGAAGGGGTGCCGGCCCTCGACCATCTCGTACAGCGTGACGCCCAGCGACCACAGGTCGGACGCCGGGGTCGCGGCGCTCACCTGCGACGTCTGGCCGAGCAGTTCGGGCGCCAGGTACTTGAAGGTGCCGATGAGCTCACCGGCTCTGGTGAGCGGGACGGCGCCGTCGAAGGTCGCGATGCCGAAGTCCGCCAGGATCGCGAAGTCGTCCTTGGCGAACAGGATGTTGGCCGGCTTCACGTCACGGTGGACCACTCGCGCCTCGTGGACCGCCCGCAGCCCGCCCAGCACCTGGAGCCCGATCGCGGCCGTCCGCCGCACCGGCAGCCGCCGCTCCTCGCGCATCAGGTCCGCCAGGGAACGCGCGTTGAGCAGGTCCATCACGATCCAGACCTGGTTGCCGGACTCGACCCGGTCGTGCACCGCCACCACGTTCTGGTGCCTGATCTTGGCGATGGCCGCGGCCTCCCGCCGGGCCCGCTGCATCATCTGCTCCTGCGTGGCCGCCCCGACGGCGTCCCGGCCGAGCAGTCCCTTCACCGCGACGTGCCGGTCGAGGCGGGTGTCCAGGGCCTTCCAGACCTCGCCCATGCCACCGCGCCCGAGGCTGTGCAGCAGCTCGTAACGGCCGTCGATCACCTTGTGCGGTGCGGGGGCGGCCACCTGGCCGGACGGCTCGGACGACTCCTGCGTCGGCTGCGTCTCCGGCCACGGCCGGGCGTGTTCGGTGGAGTCGCTCCGGAGGAATTCGCCGGCCCCACGAGGGGAGCCGTCGCCCTGTCCGTGGTCCGAATCACGACCGGCCGTACCCTCGCTGTGCATGCGACCCCCTGTGGACTACATGGAGGCAACAGACTAGACGCTCGGCCATATCCGGGCCTGCTCACAGGACTTGCGATTCGGTCACTTCCGGCAGGCCGCACAGGCGATTCGGCCCCCGCTCCTCACCGCGCTCCCGCCACTCCCTCTGCGCGCTCCCACCGCGCTCCCGCCACTCCCTCTCCGCGCTCCCGCCACGCCCGCGCCGCTCCCCTGCCGCTCACCCCTCCGCGTACCGCTCCCCGCACCGGCTGCAGAACACCGGCTCCGGGTCCTGCGAGAGCCGGCCGCACGCCGGGCAGACCAGGTCCAGCATGCAGGGCGCCTCGCCGCCCTCGTACGCCGGAGCACGCACCGGCGCGGGCACGGCCGGGGCCGCCGAAGCCGGGGTCCTGATGGTGAGGCCGGGGCGGCGGCGGTGGACGGTCAGGTAGGCGAGGCCGTCCGGGCCGGCCGCGAGGGCGCGGCGGGAGGTCCGGGGCAGCCAGGCGACGGTGCCGGGAGTCAACTCCAGCGAATCGTCCCCCGCCTCGATCCGGCCGTCGCCCGCGACGGTGACCAGAAGCACGTCCAGCACGTCCTCCTGATGCGCACCGACCGAGCCGCCCGGCGGCAGACGTACCAGGTTGGCATCCAACTCGCGGCCCTGCTCGGCAAGTTGCCACAGCGCGCCGCGGTCCTCGCGGGTCGCGCCGCGGAGCAGCTCGTCGAATACGGCAAGAACGCGCGGTACGGAGTTCACGACGCCAGGCTACGCGCAGGCAGGGGCAGGCGCCGGACCGTCGTACAGCCATGGGAAGCTGTGCTTCCGCTGTATGCGCGCGCCGGTGCTCGTACCCCCCACCGGTCACCTGTGACCTGTGCCGTCGCCCGTCGCAGCGGATCACGAAACGAACATCTGAGACGATCCTTGGGGTACGACTTGAGATCGAAGCGCACAATCACGAACCGCACTTTCCCGAAACGAAGAATCCGGATCACGGCCGCCCTGGCGACCACCGCCGTCGCGGGTGTCCTGGTCTTCGAGGGGGTGACGGGCAGCCCCTCGGTGGACACCGACGCCAAGCCCGGCCCCACGAAGGCCGATGTGCGAAAGACCTCGCTGAAGGTCGGCGGTGACGGCACGTCCGCCGTTCTCGGCAAGCGGGACAGCCCACCGTTCAGCATGCTGGGCATCACCTGGACCGATCCGGCCGCCCGGGTCACCGGGGCCGTCGAGGTCCGGACCAGGTCCGCCACCAGCGGGAACTGGACGTCCTGGGTGCCGCTCGAAACCGACCTGGACGGGCGTACGGAGACCGGCCGCTCCGGTGTACGGGGCAGCACCGAGCCCCGCTGGGTGGGCCCCTCCAACGGTGTGGAGGTACGGATCAACGCGGGCGGCAAGGTATCCGCCAAGCTGCCCGCGGGGCTGCGGCTGGACACCGTGGACCCGGGCCGGGGCAGCACGCTCGCCGCCGAACCGGCCGCCTTCGCCGCCGACCTGCCCGCGGAGGACCCGTCGGCCACGCCCACCACCGACCCGGCGGACCCGACGCCCTCCGCACCGGCCACGCCGGGCGACGGCACACAGACGCCCGCCGAACCCACGCCGACCGATCCGGCGCCGCCGACCCCGTCGGACCCGGCCACCGCGGAGCCCACTCCCCCGGCGAGCCCGAGCCCCTCGGCGCCGACGAGCTCCTCCCCCGCCGCGACGCTGCCGCCCGCCCCGCCGTCGACGGTGCCGAAGCCGCCGATCACCTCGCGGGCCGGCTGGGGCGCCGACGAGTCGATCAGCCCGGAGGCGCCGGAGTACCTGGACGGCGTCAAGGCCGTCTTCGTCCACCACACCGCGGGGAGCAACTCCTACTCCTGCGCCGACTCCGCGGCGGTCGTACGCAGCCTGTACGCGTACCACGTCCAGAGCGAGCACTGGAAGGACATCGGCTACAACTTCCTGGTCGACAGGTGCGGGAAGATCTTCGAGGGCCGCAAGGGCGGGGTGGACCGGCCGGTGTTCGGCGCGCACACCTACGGCTTCAACCGGGACTCGGCCGGCATCGCGGTGATCGGCACCTACACGGACTCGGCCGCGCCCAGCGCGGTGACGACGGCGGTGGCGCGGATCGCCGCGTGGAAGCTCGGCCAGTACAAGGGCGACCCGGCGGGCAGCACCACGCTCACCGCGGGCGCCACCGGCGGCAACTACTTCGGTACGAAGTTCACCGCCGGCACGAAGTACACCTTCAAGCAGATCTCCGGGCACCGCGACGGCTTCAACACCCAGTGCCCCGGCAACATGCTGTACGGGCAGCTGAAGTCGATCCGCGACCTCGCCGCGGGCCCCGTCACCGGGCTGGCCGTCAAGTCGGTGACCGGCGCCGGGCTCTCGGGCACCACGTACTACACCAGGTCCGCGGTCACCGTGGGCTGGGCGGCGAGCACCCCGAGCGCGTTCATCTCCAAGTACGAACTGCTGGTGGACGGCAGCCCTGTCGCCACCACCGCGGGCACCGCCACCTCCGCGCCGGCCACTCTGGCCGTGGGCTCCCACCGGGTCCAGGTCCGTGCCACCCACCAGTCGGGCAAGGTCACCACGTCGGCGGCGGCCACCGTGGTCGCCGAGCAGACGGCGCCCGCGTTCACCACCAAGCCGAACCTGGCGCTGCGCACCGGCACGGTGAACACCACGGCCGTCCCGCTCACCCTCAAGTGGAAGGCCACCGACGCCGCTGCGCTCAAGGAGGTCCGGCTCACCGCACCGGTGGCCAAGACCTACGGCCCGACGACGACCGCCGCCTCGCACACCGCGAAGCCGGGCGTGGCGACCACCTGGTCCATGAAGGCGTACGACCAGGCGGGCAACACCGCCGCCTCGTCGGTCGCCGGCACACCCGTCATCGTGCAGGAGAGTTCCGCGACGAGGACGGGCAGCTGGACGACGCGGTCCTCGACCAGCTATCTCGGCGGCAAGTCGTACTCCAGCTCGTCCAAGGGCGCCGCCCTGAGCTGGACGTTCACCGGCCGCTCGGTCGCCCTGGTGGCCTCCCGGGCCACCACCTCGGGCCAGGTGTACGTGTACGTGGACGGGGTGAAGGTGTCCACGGTGGATCTGAAGTCCAGCACCACCAAGTACCGCGACGCGCTGTGGACGAAGAGCTGGTCGTCCAGTGCCAAGCACACCGTGAAGATCGTCGTCGTCGCCACCTCGGGCCGGCCGACGGTCACCACCGACGGCATCGTCTACCTGAAGTGACCGCAGGGCACTGAACCGACCGCCGTACGGCAACCGCATGACGCACCGCCCCCGGTACTCCGCCGGGGGCGGTCGCGTTCCGGAGTCCTTGCTTCGAGCGGACTCGAAGGCGTTGGGTTGATTCCCATGGAGTACACACAGCTCGGACGCACCGGACTCAAGGTCAGCCGCCTCGTCCTCGGCACGATGAACTTCGGCCCGCAGACCAACGAGGTGGACAGCCACGCCATCATGGACGCGGCGCTGGACACGGGGCTGAACTTCTTCGACACTGCGAACGTGTACGGCTGGGGCGACAACAAGGGCCGCACCGAGGAGATCATCGGCACCTGGTTCGCCAAGGGCGGCGAACGGCGCGACAAGGTGGTCCTGGCCACCAAGATGTACGGGAACATGGGCACGGACGGCGAGCCCTGGCCCAATCACGACAAGCTCTCGGCCGTGAACATCCGGCGCTCCGTCGATGCCTCGCTGAAGCGGCTCCAGACGGACCACATCGACCTCTACCAGTTCCACCACGTCGACCGGAACACCCCCTTCGAGGAGATCTGGCAGGCGATCGACGTCCTGGTCCAGCAGGGCAAGATCCTGTACGCGGGCTCGTCGAACTTCGCCGGCTACAAGATCGCCCAGGCCAATGAACTGGCCGCCCGGCGCGGCTCGTTGGGCCTGGTCAGCGAGCAGTGCATCTACAACCTGATCGAGCGCCGCGCCGAGATGGAGGTCATCCCGGCCGCGCAGGACTACGGCCTCGGCGTCATCCCGTGGTCCCCGCTGCACGGCGGGCTGCTGGGCGGGGTGCTCCGCAAGGAGCGCGAGGGCACGGCCGGGCGGTCGGCCTCCGGCCGCAGCGCGGACGCCCTGAAGGACTCGGCGCAGCGCGAGAAGATCCAGGCGTACGAGGACCTGCTCGACGAGCACGCCCTGGAGCCGGGCGAGGTCGGTCTGGCCTGGCTGCTCACCAGGCCGGGGGTGACGGGGCCGATCGTCGGGCCGCGCAACCGGGAGCAGCTGGACTCGGCGCTGCGGGCGCTGGAGCTCGACCTCTCGGCGGAGCTGCTGGCGTCGCTGGACAGGATCTTCCCTGGCCCCGGGCCTTCGCCGGAGGCGTTCGCCTGGTGAGGACCTGCTCACGAAGACCGCCTCACCAGGGCCTGCCCGCGAGGGCCTGCCCATGAGGGCCTGCCCGTGAGCTCCCGCTTGCGAGCGCCTGTTCGTAAGCACCTGCCCATGAGGGCCTGTTCATGAGGGCCTGCTCGTGAGGGCTGTCCGACGGGCCGCTGCCGCACCGCCTTCCGGCGGGGCGGCGGCGGCCCTCCCGCGCGCCCCGGTTCAGGGCGTGCCGAGTTCCTCCAGCGTCGCCGCCAGCCAGTCCAGCTCCGCCTCGCTGGTCGCGCGGGCGATCCTCAGCAGCCCGCGCCGGAACGGGTCGTCGAACGACTCGGCGCCCAGCGGCCGTTCCCCCTCGTAGAAGAAGCTGCTCGGCTCCTCCAGGAACGCGAGCCGGCGCCGCAGTACGTCCGCCTGTTCGGCCGGGGACGAGAGGTGGCGCAGGAAGGCGAGGACGGTGAACCAGCGGTTCTCGTCGCTGATGTCCACCTCGTCGGCCTCCCGCAGCCGTCGCCGCAGCTCCTCGCGGCCCGGGCCGGTCAGCGTGAGGGTGTGGCGGGGCGCGGCCCTGCTGCCGGGTTCGGTGCGGCGCTCCAGCCATCCGGCACGTTCCAGGCGCTTGATCGCCGGATACAGCGTGCCGTCCGCGATGGGGCGGACGTGCCCGGTGAGGTGGGCGACCCGGCGCTTCAGCTCGTAGCCGTGCAGCGGTTGCTCGTACAGAAATCCAAGGATGGCCAGTTCCAGCATGTGCGTATCCTCTCCGACGCCTCCGGATATACCTCGGTCTCGATGTATAGTCTCGCCGATGGTTGCGGAGCGAGCGGAGGAGGAGCCATGCACGACGCCCGGGTGACGGCGGACGGCGCGCGTATCAGGTGGGTGGAGCTGCCCGGCCGGCCCGGCGGCGCCCGGACCCGGGTCTACATGCACGGGCTCGGGGCCTCGTCCGGCCCGTACTTCACCGCGAGCGCCGCCCACCCGCTGCTGGCGGACGGCCGCTCGCTGCTCATGGACATGCTCGGCTTCGGGATCAGCGACCGCCCCACGGAGTTCGGCTACACGCTGGAGGAGCACGCCGACGCGGTGGCGGCGGCGCTGGAGGCGGCCGGGGCACACGACACCGACGTGATCGCGCACAGCATGGGCGGCGCGGTGGCCATCGTGCTCGCGGCGCGCCATCCGCACCTGGTGGCCCGGCTGGTCCTGATCGACGCCAATCTGGACCCGGTGGCGCCCGTCCGCGCCCGGCCGGGCAGCAGTGGCATCGCGGCGTACTCGGAGGAGGAGTTCCTGGCGCACGGCTGGTCCGAGGTGCGCGACCGGGTCGGGCCGCACTGGTGGGCGACCATGCGGCTGGCGGGCCGCGAGGCACTGCACCGCAGCGCGGTGCACCTCGCCGCCGGGACGACGCCGGCCATGCGCGAACTGCTGCTCGGCCTGAAGATCCCGCGCACGTTCCTGCGCCCGGCGGCGGACGGCCCGCTGCCCGGCGAGAGCGTGCTCGTCGAGCACGGGGTACGCGTCGTGGCGGTCCCGGACTGCGGGCACAACATCATGCTGGACAACCCGGAGGCGTTCGCCCGGGAGACGGCGGCGGCGCTCACTGTCCGATGAGCGCGGAGCGATCCTGCGCTCGCCGCGTGGACGAAGTCGTGCCGCTCCTGATCATGGCCCTGGCCGTGGGCATGGGCCTCTTCACCTGGCTCGCGGCCCTCGCCCGTCGGCGCGGGGCCGCGGGTTCGGCCCTGAGCGCCGCACCGGCCTCGTACCACGAGGCGTACCAGGGCACCGCCCATCAGGCGTCCCACGAGATCCGGGCGGGCGGAGCACCGGGCGCCGGTCCTCTCGCCGGACGGCGCATGGCGGCCGCCGGCACCTGACGCGGGGGGCGTACGCCGTGGGCGAGCGCCCGCGCGCGGGCCGCTGCGGGGGCTGCGGCGCCGGTTCGGCCGGCTGCACCGCCGCTGAGCCCCGTCCGCACGGGCCGCCCGCCGGTCACGCCCCGACGGCGGCCGCCACGGCGACGACGACGAACATCAGCACGAGCACGGCCGCCATGATGCGGTTTCTGGTCTTCGGATCCACCCCTGGAGCGTAACCGCCGCCCTCAGTGCCCCAGCGACCAGGATGCGACCACCTCGTACCCGGGCTGCTCGCCCGGCACCCCGCTGTCCGGCAGATCGCTCCGCACGAGGGCCATCTCGCCGACCTCCCACCCGGTGCCCTCGAAGCCGCCGAGCGCCTCGACACAGGGGCGCAGGTCGATCTCGGCGCGGCGGCTGCGGGCGAGGGTGAGGTGCGGGTGGTAGCGGCGGTGCTCGTCCATCGGGATGCCGGTGCGGCGGGCGGCGGCGTCGGCGCGCTCGGCGAGCAGCCGCAACGTGTCCAGCGCCCCCGCGGCCCCCGCCCACAGCGCCCGCCCGCCGAACCGGCCGGCCCCGTGGACGCGCAGCGGGAACGGCTCGGTGCGCCGGGCGGCCCGCGCGAGGCGCTCCTCCAGCTCGGGCAGCAGCTCCTCGTCCACGGGCCCGAGGAACGCCAGCGTGAAGTGCCAGCCGGGCACCCCGGTCCAGCGCAGCCCCTCGGCCTCGGGGAGCGCGTGCAGCGGGGCGACGGCACGGCGCAGTTCCTCGACGGCGGGGGCGGGCGGCAGCACGGCGACGAAGAGTCTGAGACGGCTCATGCGCCGAGTGTCGCACCGTCCCGGGACGGCTCCGCCCCCTCCTCGGCACACGGCACGGCCCCGACCGTCATCCACCCGGTCGGGGCCGTCTCCCGTGCTTCACGGGGTGGTGCTCATGCCGCCGTGGCCAGCTCCTCGCGCGGGACGAACCGCAGGTGCGGGCGGCCCGGACGGAGGTCGACGCGCAGCCGCAGTCCGCCGACGCGGGCCAGCATCAGGCCGACGCCGAGTGCGGCCAGCAGCGAGAACGCGCCGCCGACGGCCATGCCGGTACGGACCCCGTAGGCGTCGCTGATCCAGCCGACGATCGGGGCGCCCACCGGTGTGCCACCGGCGAAGACCATCATGTACAGGCTCATGACCCGGCCCCGCATGGCCGGGTCGGCGGCCATCTGGACGCTGGTGTTCGCGCTGATGTTCGTCGTCAGGCCGATCATGCCGATCGGGACCAGCAGGATCGAGAAGAGCCAGACGGACGGGGACAGCGACGCGATGATCTCCAGCACGCCGAACGCCGTGCCCGCGGCCACCAGCATCCGCAGCCGGGAGGAGCGGCGACGGGCGGCGAGCAGGGCACCGGCCAGGGAGCCGGCCGCCATCAGGATGTTGAAGAAGGAGTACATCCCGGCGCCGCCGTGGAAGATCTCGTCGGCGAAGGCGGTCAGCCAGATCGGGAAGTTGAACCCGAACGTGCCGACGAAGCCGACCAGGACGATCGGCCAGATCAGCTCGGGGCGGCCGGAGACGTAACGCAGGCCCTCCCGCAGCTGTCCCTTGGCGCGCGGTACGACGGTGGCCTTGTGCAGCTCGTTCGTGCGCATCAGCATCAGGCCGATGAGCGGGGCGGCGAACGACAGGCCGTTGAACATGAAGGCCCAGCCGCTGCCGACCGTGGTGATCAGGACACCGGCGACGGCCGGGCCGATGAGCCGGGCGGACTGGAAGTTCGCCGAGTTGAGGCTGACCGCGTTGCGCAGCTGGGCGGGGCCGACCATCTCGGACACGAACGACTGGCGGGCCGGGTTGTCGACGACCGTCACCATGCCGAGCAGGAACGCGATGAGGTAGACGTGCCACACCTGGACGACACCGGAGAGCGTGAGCACCGCGAGGGCGATCCCGCAGAGGCCGAGCGCCGCCTGGCTGAAGAGAAGGAGCTTCCGCTTCGGGAGGCGGTCCGCGATGACACCACCGTAGAGGCCGAACAGAAGCATCGGAAGGAACTGGAGCGCCGTGGTGATACCGACGGCGGCGGCGGACCCGGTGAGGCTCAGGACGAGCCAGTCCTGCGTGATGCGGGACATCCAGGTACCGGTGTTGGAGATCACGGCGCCCGTGGCGAACAGGCGGTAGTTGCGGATCTTCAGCGACGAGAAGGTCCCGCCGGGCTTGCTCTCGTGGGTGGAAGTCGGTGCGGGGGCGGAGTCTGCTCCGGATCCCGTACTCAAAAGGGTTCGCCTCCTCGGGCGTATACGTTTCGCTGACTGACGGGGTGCGGCGGGGCGGGCGGTGCGCCGGTTCCGGTCCGGCGCGGCCCGTACCGCTACAGGTGGGCGAGCTTCTCCAGCACGGGCGCCGCCTTGCGCAGCGTCTCCCACTCGTCCTCGTCCAGGCCCTCGGCGAGGGCGGTCAGCCAGGCGTTCCGCTTGGAGCGGCTCTCTTCGAGCATGGCTTCGGCCTGCTCGGTCTGGCTGACCACCTTCTGGCGACGGTCATCGGGGTGCGGTTCCAGTCTGACCAGACCCTTCGCTTCCAGCAGCGCGACGATGCGGGTCATCGACGGAGGCTGCACATGCTCCTTGCGGGCCAGCTCGCCCGGCGTGGCCGAGCCGCACCTGGCGAGCGTGCCGAGCACCGACATCTCGGTGGGGCTCAGCGACTCGTCGACGCGCTGGTGCTTGAGGCGCCGGCTGAGCAGCATCACGGCGGAGCGAAGGGAGCTCACGGCGGCGGCACTGTCGCCGTCGTGGATCAGGTCAGGCATGTTTATTAGCGTAACTCATTAGTCGCTCTAAAGACCATTCGTGTTACACGCGCGAGAGGCACTTCACCCAATCGGTCACCCGAACGAGTGAGTCGGATCCGTAAAGTGACGCGAACCGGCCCGCCGGGCCGTAACCCTGCTTGCCATGGGATCGACTGTGCTCAGCCTGCGGATAGACGGTGAGCTGCTCGACCGGCTCCGGCAGCATGCCGCCAAACGCGGAATGAGCGTCCAGGACTATGTGGTCCGGACGCTCATTCGCGATGATTTCGACGAGCGCTTCAAGGCGGCCGTCGACGAGACGGAGAGGTTCTACGGCCCGGAGGGGACCGCGGGGATCAGAGCCGGAGAGGTCACGTGAGGCCGAGGGCCGGCATCGCGTAGTAGAAGACGAAGACCGCGGAGACCACGTACATGGGCACCGGCACCTCGCGCCAGCGCCCGGCCACCACGCGCAGCACGGAGAAGGCGATGAAGCCGATGCCGATGCCGTTGGTGATCGAGTACGTGAGCGGCATCATCAGCATGGCGAGGAAGGCCGGGATGGCGAGCGTGTAGTCGCTCCAGTCGATGTCCCGCACCGAGCCCGAGATGATCAGGAAGCCCACCGCCAGCAGCGCCGGGGTGGCCGCCTGCGACGGGACCATGGTCGCCAGCGGTGTCAGGAACAGCGCCACCGTGAACAGCAGGCCCGTCACGATGCTCGCGAAGCCGGTGCGGGCACCCTCGCCGACACCCGCCGTGGACTCCACGAAGCAGGTGCCCGCGGAGGCGGAGGTCCCGCCACCCGCGGCGACCGCGATGCCGTCCACGAACAGCACCCTGTTGATGCCGGGGAAGTTGCCGTCCTTGTCCGTCAGATTCGCCTCGTCGCCGACCCCGAGGATCGTGCCCATCGCGTCGAAGAAGCAGGACAGCAGCACGGTGAAGACGAACAGGATGCCGGTGAGCAGGCCGACCTTGCTGAAGCCGCCGAACAGACTGGCCTGACCGAACAGCCCGAAGTCCGGAGTGGCGACCGGGTTGCCCGGCCACTGCGGGACGGTCAGGCCCCACGCCCCGGCCGGCAGATCGGCGATCACGTCGATGATCATCGCGACGACCGTCATCGCGACGATGGAGATCAGGATCGCGCCCGGCACCTTGCGGACGATCAGCGCGAGGGTGAGCAGCGCGCCGATGATGAAGACCAGGACCGGCCAGCCGTTGAGGTGGCCGTCGCTGCCGAGCTGGAGCGGCACGGTGGTGTGCGCGGCGTCCGGGACGCGGGAGACGAAGCCCGAGTCGACCAGGCCGATGAGCAGGATGAAGAGGCCGATGCCGATCGCGATGCCCTTGCGGAGCGACATCGGCACGGCGTGCATCACGCGTTCCCGCAACCCGGTCGCGACCAGCAGCATCACCACGATGCCCGCGAGGACGACCATGCCCATGGCGTCCGGCCAGCTCATCCGGGGGGCGAGCTGGAGGGCGACGACGGTGTTGACGCCGAGGCCGGCCGCCAGCGCGATCGGCACATTGCCGATGACGCCCATCAGGAGCGTGGAGAACGCGGCGGTCAGCACGGTGGCGGTGACCAGCTGGCCACCGTTGAGCTGATGCCCGTACATGTCCTTGGCGCTGCCGAGAATGATCGGGTTCAGCACGATGATGTACGCCATCGCGAAGAACGTGGCGAATCCGCCACGGATCTCGCGGGCGACCGACGACCCCCGCTCGGAGATCCTGAAGAAACGATCCACGCCGCCGCGCGGCTGGGGGGCCGCAGGCTGCTGGGCATCGACCGGAGCGGTGGCCGAGGGGGACATGTATGACCTCAGTCGTACGTAGAGGGGGGAAGAAAGTGGTCAGCTTTGGACTTTCACACGAACAATTCGAGTCAGCCTTAAGCAGATTCAGTATGAATACATAAGGCGAAGATCGCTATCTCCGCGCGTAGACCCTTGGGCCACCTGGCTCGGGCGGCCTTCGTACAGGGGCCCCATACACTGAGTCCATGGCGAAGTGGACACCGAAGCACGAGGCACCCGAGCCCCTGGAGGGGCCCGTCGTCGCCACCATCACCGGCGGCACGATCCTCTGGTTCGTCCTCTTCCTGGTCCAGATCCCCTTCTACGGCTGGTTCGACGACCACGGACATCTGTGGTGGGTGTGGACCTGCCTGGCCGGTGCGGGGCTCGGCCTGATCGGCATCTGGTACGTACGGGGGCGCGACGCGGCGATCAAGCGCGCGGCGGCCGCGGCCGAGGACGAGGCGTCGCCCGACAGCCTCTAGCGTTCTTCCGCCCGGATCCGGACGAGAGACCCTAGGGATCCGGCACCGGCCCCGTACCACCTCAGGACCATTGCCCTCCTCCTCCGGTCTGATCTTCGGACCGCCCAGTGGGTGAATCGGACCATCCACCCGTACCGTCGGAACCATGACGCAGCGGGCATCCCATTCCTTCGACGAGCAGACCCCCGGAACAAGTGGCTCCACCGGCCATCCGGGCTCGGCCATGATCGACGCCGGGGCCGAGCTCGATCCGGTCCACCCGGTCAAGTTGCCCGCCCCGGCCGTGGACCCACGCGGGCTGACCGCCGCCGAGGTCGCCGAGCGGATCGCCCGCGGCGAGGTCAACGACGTACCCGTCCGCTCGTCCCGCTCCGTCCGCGAGATCGTCCGCGCCAACGTCTTCACCCGGTTCAACCTGATCATCGGCGTGCTCTGGCTGATCATGCTGTTCGTCGCGCCGATCCAGGACAGCCTCTTCGGCTTCGTGATCATCGCCAACACCGGCATCGGCATCGTCCAGGAGTGGCGGGCCAAGAAGACCCTGGACAGCCTCGCGGTCATCGGCGAGGCGAAACCCACGGTGCGCCGCGACGGGGTCGCGGCCGAGATCTCCACCTCCGAGATCGTCCTCGGCGACCTCGTCGAGCTGGGCCCCGGCGACAAGGCCGTCGTGGACGGCACGGTCGCCGAGGCCGACAGTCTGGAGATCGACGAGTCGCTGCTCACCGGCGAGGCCGACCCGGTACTGAAACGGCCCGGCGACCCCGTGATGTCCGGCAGCTTCGTGGTCGCCGGCGGCGGCGCCTTCACCGCCACCAAGGTCGGCCGCGAGGCCTACGCCGCCCAGCTCGCCGAGGAGGCGTCCCGCTTCACCCTCGTCCAGTCCGAGCTGCGCACCGGCATCTCCACCATCCTCAAGTACGTCACCTGGATGATGGTGCCGACCGCGATCGGCCTGGTCATCAGCCAGCTCGTCGTCAACGACAACGACCTCAAGGGATCGATCGCCCGGACCGTCGGCGGCATCGTCCCGATGATCCCCGAGGGCCTGGTGCTGCTCACCTCGGTCGCGTTCGCGATCGGCGTCGTACGGCTCGGCCGCAAGCAGTGCCTGGTGCAGGAGCTCCCGGCCATCGAGGGGCTGGCCCGCGTCGACGTCGTCTGCCTGGACAAGACCGGCACCCTCACCGAGGGCGGCATGGACGTCACCGAGGTCCGGATGCTGGGCGGGGCGGACGACGCGTACGTCCGGAGCGTGCTGGGCGCCCTCGGCTCCTCCGACCCCCGTCCCAACGCCAGCCTCCAGGCCATCGTGGACGCCTGCCCGGACGGCGAGAAGTGGCTGTGCACCCAGACGCTGCCGTTCTCCTCGGCCCGCAAGTACAGCGGCGCCGCGTTCGACGAGGGCGGCGGCCGGGAGTCGTCCTGGCTGCTCGGCGCCCCCGATGTGCTGCTGCCCGAGCAGGACCCGGCGCTCACCGAGATCGAGCAGCTCAACCAGCAGGGCCTGCGGGTGCTGCTGCTGGCCCGCGCGCAGGGGGCACTCGACGGGCCGGACATCGCCGCCGGGGCGGTACCGAACGCGCTGGTCGTCCTGGAGCAGCGGCTGCGGCCCGACGCCGCGGCGACCCTGGCCTACTTCGACGACCAGCGGGTCGCGGCGAAGGTCATCTCCGGCGACAACGCGGTCTCCGTCGGCGCGGTCGCCGGGAAGCTGGGCCTGCCCGGCGCCGAGCACACCCTGGACGCCCGCCGGATGCCCACCGACCCGGACGAGATGGCCACGGCCATGGAGGAGAACGCGGTCTTCGGCCGGGTCACCCCGCAGCAGAAGCGGGACATGGTCGCCGCCCTCCAGTCGCGCGGCCACACCGTCGCCATGACCGGCGACGGAGTCAACGACGTACTCGCGCTGAAGGACGCCGACATCGGCGTCGCCATGGGATCGGGTTCCGAGGCGACCCGGGCCGTCGCCCAGATCGTGCTGCTGAACAACAGCTTCGCGACGCTGCCGTCCGTGGTCGCCGAGGGCCGCCGGGTGATCGGCAACATCACCCGGGTCGCCACCCTGTTCCTGACCAAGACCGTCTACTCGGTGCTGCTGGCGGTCCTGGTGGTCTGCACGCAGGTGGACTACCCGTTCCTGCCGCGTCATCTGACCCTGCTGTCGACGCTGACCATCGGCATCCCGGCGTTCTTCCTGGCCCTGGCCCCCAACAAGGAACGGGCCCATCCGCACTTCGTGCGCCGGGTCATGCGGTACGCGATCCCGTCGGGCGTCATCGCGGCCGCGGCCACCTTCGCGACGTATCTGATCGCCCGGAGCCACTACTCCGGTACGGGTGCCCTCGAAGCGGAGACCAGCGCGGCCACACTCACGCTGTTCCTGGTCTCGATGTGGGTGCTGGCGATCATCGCCCGCCCGTACACCTGGTGGCGGATCGCGCTGGTGGCGGCGATGGGGCTGGCGTTCCTGATCGTGCTGGTGGTGCCGTGGCTGCAGGACTTCTTCGCGCTGAAGCTGGTGGGGACGACGATGCCGTGGGCGGCGGTGGGCATCGCGGTGGTGGCGTCGGCCGGCCTGGAGTACGCCTGGCGGCTGGTCGGCCGACGCTTCCCGGTGTAGCGCGCGGACCCGCGCGCCCGTTGCCTCGCGCCGTTACTTCACGTCGACGAAGTCGCCGGCGGTGGTGACGGCCGGGGTGGTGGACGTACCGGCGAAGCTGTAGCGCCAGTAGCCGTCGACCGAGGCCTTGACCGTGGTCTTCAGGTTCCCCGTGCTGTTCGTCCTGATCGTCTTGACCGTGGAGTACGTGGAGCTGGTCTTCTTGCGGAACTGGAGCTTCACCGACTGGCCGGTGTAGCCGTGGTACGCGTGGTCCTCCCAGTTCGCCCGCGACAGCTTCCCGGTGACCGTGATCGTCCTGCCCTTCTTCACCGGCTCCGGCGAGGCGTTGACGGTCAGCTTCGACAGCCGCTGGATCTTCGCCGTGGCGGCGTAGTCCGAGTAGTAGCTGGAGCCGTCCTTGGCCTCCGCGCCCGCGAGCACGTGCCAGGAGCCGGCCAGCGCGTTCTTGTACAGGTCGACCCTGGGGTCGATGGTGATGGTGAGGGAGCAGGTGCTGGTGGTCGCGCTCGCGGCCTTGCAGGTCGCGTCCTCCTCGTTGGGCAGCAGCGCGCCGTCCATGCCCTCGTCCTGGTCCTTGCCGTGCCACAGGATCAGCCAGCCGGTCTCGATGCCGGAGGCGTGCGAGGCGGTCACCGAGACGGTGACGGTCTTCTTGGCGGTGGTGCCCAGGACCACGTCCTTGCCGCCGTTGACGGTGATCTTGGAGATGACGGGATCGGCCGATGCGGCGTGCGCCGCCGGTACGGCGAGGGCGGACAGGACCAGGGCGCCGGAGGCTGCGGCGACGGTGGCACGAAAGCGCATGGTTTTCTCCGTGGAGAAAGGCCTTGTGGGCCGGACGGGAGTGCACGGGACGGATGCGTGAGCAGCGGGATCCCTCGCGGAGGGATCCCGCTGCTCACGGGTGGCCACGGATGGCCGTGACGGTGCCGGGTGGAACTACTTCACGTCGACGAAGTCACCGGCGGTGGTGACGGCCGGGGTGCTGGCCGTACCGGCGAAGCTGTAGCGCCAGTAACCGTCGACCGAGGCCTTGACCGTGGTCTTCAGGGTGCCGGTGCTGCTCGTCTTGATCGTCTTGACCGTGGAGTACGTGGAGCTGGTCTTCTTGCGGAACTGGAGCTTCACGGCCTGCGTGGCGTAGCCGTGGTAGGCCAGGTCGTCGAAGTTGGCCCGCGACAGCTTCCCGGTGACCGTGATGGTCCCGCCCTTCTTGACGGGCTCCGGAGCGGCGTTGACGGTCAGCTTCGAGAAGCGCTGGACCCTGGTGGTGCCCAGGCCGTCCTGGAGCGCGAACCCGAGCTTGGAGGGGTCGGGGTCGTTCCGGTTCTCGCCGTTGTAGTCGACGGCGAAGCCCTGTCCCTTCCACGTGGTGGCGTCGGCGTTGCCGATCAGGTCGTAGACGGGCGAGACGGCGATCCGCCCGGTGCAGGTGGCGACCGTGGTGGAGACCTTCTTGCAGGTGGGGGCGGTGTCGCCGTACAGCTCGTTCGTCGGGGCGTCGAACGAACCGCGGTAGAGGCCCACGCCGAGCTCGAAGTCCGAGGCGAAGATGTTCACGTCGGCGCCGTGCGTCACGGTGAACGTGGTCGGCACGATCTTCGTGGCGGCGGTGCCCACGGCGATCGGCTTGCCGCCGTTGACCGTGAACTTGGAGAAGACCAGGTTGAGCGGGCCGACGGTGTCCGCGGCCGCGAGGGAGCGTGCGCCGGACTTCGCGGCGGAGCCGGACTGGGCCGCACGCGCGACATCGGCGACGGAGCCGGTCGCGCCGTGCGCGTCGCCGGCCTGGGCGGCCGACGGTACGACGAGGGCGGAAAGAGCCAGGGCGCCGCTGACGGCAGCCACAGTGGCACGAATGCGCATGTTCATTCCCCAAGTTGGAGAAGGGGCCCGCGGAGGTTGACCGCCCGCAGAGCCAAGATCGTCTGTGAAGCCTGGTGGCTTCACAGACGAGACCATCCTCAAACGTGAAGGGTTGTGCGGCCATTGGGGTTTTCTCGCGAATTCCCCCGCATTCGGCCCCGGTACGCCGCAGGAACTCTCAGTCGAACCAGCGGTCCCGGGCCAGCTCCTCCGTCCGGGACGGGTCCTCCAGCAGCGCCGCGACCTCGAAGCGGCGCGGCCACTGGCCCGCCGCCCAGGCCAGACCCGCCGCGACGCCCTCCAGCGTGGCGGCGTGGACCGTGCCGTCGGGGGTGCGGCGCCAGTCCAGTTCGACGCCGCCCGCGCGCAGTTCGCCGTGCTCGACGTACGCGTCCGGCGTCCCGGCGCCGAGCAGCACCCGCACCGCGTCCGGCACCCGGTGCTCCTCGCCCTCCGTCGACACCTCCGCCTCGACGCTCTCGCCGAGCCGGCGCACCTGGAACAGTTCGGCCAGCTCCGCCGCGCGCGTCGGGGCGACCGGGAGCAGCGGGAGCCCGTCGGTGAGCGGCAGCAGATCGGGGGCGTCCGCGATCACGGCGTCCGCCGCGTCGACGACCCGCACCTCGCCGTCGACCACGGCCCGCAGCTCGTCCGGCAGCGTGACCTGTTCCGGGTCGAGGTCGGCCAGCGCGGTGTACAGCGAGTGCAGTTGTACGGGGCCGACCGGGCGCTCGTCGTCCGCGAGCCGGCCGAGGAGTTCGGCGGCGCCGCCGGGCTCGTCGAGCAGTGCGGCCACGGAGGTCCGTACGCCGAGAGCGCGCAGCACCTGGGCGTCGTCGAAGCCGGTGGCGTCGGCGGAGTCGTACAGCCCGGCCAGCCGGGGGTCGCCGCCCGCGGCCCGCAGCCCGGCGGGGCGGCGGCCGTCGAGCACCGGGTGGTCGCGCAGCCACCAGGCCGTGTACGGGCGGACGGACTGCGTGGTGCCGTCCGGCAGCAGCACCCGTACCGGCTGGGTCAGCGCGTCGCGCAGCGGCGGCCGGGCGAGCATGGCGAGCGCCTGCGGCCAGGCGTCGTCGTCGACCAGGTCGAGATCGCGGACCGCGACGATCTCGGTGGCGACCGGCGGCACGGGGGTGTCGGGCAGCTGGTCGAGGATGTCCTCGCACCACACGTCCACGGCGTCCAGCAGCCCGGCGTCGTCGGGCTCGGCGAAGTCGCCCTCGCGCGGTTCCAGTTCGTCCGGGTCCAGCACCACGTCGGTGGTCCGTACGAGGGCGAAGGTGGCGAGCACACCGCAGGCGGTGAGCGGCTGCTCGCCCCAGCGGTCGGCCAGCTCCTGGTCGCAGAGCGCCAGTTCGCCCTCGCGCATGATGGCCGCGAACGGGCTCGCGGGCAGCACCAGTTCGCCCGCGGGGGCCGGTTCGCCGTCCTCGTCGGGGAGGGCCAGCGCGCCGAGCCAGGGCTCGTCGCCGGGTGCCAGTTCGGCGTCCCGTACGAGGGTGAGCACGGTCTCGGCGAGCTCGTCGCCGTCCAGCGCGTCCTCGTCCCAGATCTCACCCGCGTCCAGCGACCCGGCGACGGCGGCCCGCACCTGCGGGGTCGTCAGCACGGCGCGCGGGGTGGCGGGCAGGGCGCCCAGCTTCTCCAGCAGCGGATGGGCGGCGTCCGGGTGGGCGACCTTCAGCCCGAGCCGGGCGAGGCGTTCCAGCACCGGGCCGGCAGCTGTGTCGGGCAGCGGCAGCAGCACCTGGCGGGGCCCGATGGTGGTGCGGGGCACGGCCGGGGCCCCGGAGTCCGCGTCCTGCGCCGTCCCGGCCAGCGGTACGGGCAGGCCGGAGAGGCGGTCCGGGTCGATGCCGGAGAGGCTGTCGTACAGCCGCCGCCACCAGCCGGGGTCGCGTTCCAGACCGGCGAGCCGGTCGATCGCCTCGGTCAGCGGAACCCGGGCGACCTGGAGCGTACGCAGCTCGCTGCGGCGTTCCAGTCCGGCGGGCAGCAGACACGGCAGGACCTCGGCGAGCACCCGTACGGTCTCGGCGCCGACGCCTTCCAGCACCTCGGCCTCGATGGGCCGCAGCGCCGTGGTGGCGGGGGCGGGGAGGCCGTCCGGCTGCACGTCCCAGGTGTCCCACCGGTCCGCCTCGGCGGCGGTGGTGTCGCGCGGGGCGGCGGGCGCCAGGAACGCGACGCGCGGCAGCCGCTGAAGGATCGCGCCGCGCAGCGCCCCGTCCAGTTCGCCCTTGCCGAGCGGTCCCGGTACGAGGTCGATGGTGTCGACGGACACCGGCTGCCAGCCGGCGAGCAGTTCGGCGTACGCGTCGGCGGCGCGCTGCACCAGGAAGTCGGTGAGCGGTCCCGGCGCGAAGTGGCGGCGGGCGGTGTCGAGCGGCAGCGAGGCGATGAGCAGGGCGGGGATGCCGAGGGGTTCGTCGGTGGGGGTC